>CAZWED010000451.1:0-2272 GCA_964632645.1 uncultured Ferrimonas sp.
CACGTTGTTGGCGTACTCCTGCAGGGAGTAGTTGACGGAGCAACTGCTCTGGCTGCGGGTGCCCTCGTAGTCCACACCCAGGCCGCCGCCCACGTCCACGATGGAGATGGGCGCACCGATCTTGCGCAGCTCCATATAGAAGCGGCCACACTCGGTCAGCCCCTTCTGGATGTCGCGGATGTTGGACATCTGACTGCCCAGATGGAAGTGCAGCAACTGCAGACAATCCAGCTGATGCTCGGCCCGCAGGCGCTCCACCAGCTTGAGGATCTGCGCGGCGGAAAGACCAAACTTGGACTTTTCACCGCCGGAGGACTGCCACTTGCCCTTGCCCTGGCTGGCCAGGCGGGCCCGCACGCCCAAACGGGGGATCACCCCCAGCTTGCGGCCCTCTTCCAGCACCAGGTCCAGCTCGGACATCTTCTCGATGACCAGGTAGACCTCGTAGCCCATCTTCTGGCCGATCAGGGCCAGACGCACGTACTCGCGATCCTTGTAGCCGTTACAGACGATCACCGACGCGGCGTCCTGCGCCATCGCCAGTACCGCCATCAACTCCCCTTTGGAGCCCGCTTCCAGGCCCAGCTGCTCGCGGCCACCGGCAATCAGCTCGGTCACTACGCTGCGCTGCTGGTTCACCTTGATGGGGTAAACCGCCAGGTAGTCGCCCTTGTAGCCGTAATCACTGATGGCGCTGCGGAACGCCCCACACAACCCCTTCACCTGGCTGTGCAGAATGTCCGGGAAACGCACCAGCAGCGGCAGCTTGGCGCGATTCTGACTGACCAGGCTCTCCGTCAGTTCGGCCAGATTGATGCTCTGCTCCGGTGCCTGACGGTCGGGGCGTACCACCACCTGACCCTGGTCATTGATGTGAAAGTAACCACGACCCCAGTAGGGCACGTTGTACAGGTTGAGTGCGTCGTCTACGGTCCAGTTCAATGCCGGAACCCTCAGTTATTCCACCGCCTCGAGGCGGTCGATCAGGAATTGGGGCAGCGCGAAAGCGCCGGTGTGCACCGCGGGGGTGTAGTAGCGGGTTTTGAAACCGGCCTTGGCAAAACGCTCGGCAATCACGGCGGTCGGCAGCTGGCGCAGTTCGGCGTTGTCGGAGGCCCAGGCCAGGGACATCACGCCACCGATGTAGGTCGGCACCGGCGCACAGTAGAAGGTGCGATCCGCAAAGAAAGGCTTAAGGCGGGCCTTGGTGGTTTCCGCCTCGTCCGGCTGCATGAACGGCACGCCATTTTGCGCCACGAACACGCCGCCATCGGTCAGGCAGTTTTTGCAGCCACGGTAAAAGTCGGACTCAAACAGGGCTTCGCCCGGACCGATCGGGTCGGTGCAGTCGGAGATGATCACGTCGAACTTTTCGGTGCAGTTCATCACGAACGCTTTGCCATCGCTGATCACGATGTTGGCGCGAGGGTTGTCGAACGCCCCGTTGCTGTGGTTCGGCAGGTACTGCTTGCACATCTCGATCACCTGGGCGTCGATCTCCACCTGGGTGACATGCTCCACGGAGTCGTGGCGCAACACTTCACGCAGGATGCCGCCGTCACCGCCACCGATGATCAGCACGCGCTTGGCGTTACCATGAGCCAGGATCGGCACGTGAGTCAGCATCTCGTGGTAGATGAACTCGTCGGCTTCGGTGGTCTGGATCACACCGTCCAGCGCCATGACCCGACCAAACCGTTCATTCTTGAAAATGATCAGTTCCTGGTGCTCAGTCGGCGCACGAAACAACACCTCTTCCATCTCGAAAGACTGGCCATAAGAGGGGTACAGGGTTTCCAGGTAGCGGGTCTCGCTCATTGGGAAATTTCTCCTAACTGCCGCCCGGAAGGGCGAAAACGAATCACAGTAACGACAGGATTCACACCGGTCGTGAAAGCATGGTCAGTCGAAGAAAGCGTGCGAAGCGAGGGCGCAGGAGGTGCGGACAACCTCGGTTGTCCACCCCGAAGAGGGGAGGGGAGATGAGCAATAACAGTCATATTCTTTCCAGTGCCGTGCGGGTCAACACCCACACGGCTTATGCCTCTAGAACCATAAAGCCTCAAAATCAAACACAATCATCGTCGGCCTGACGCCGCGGCGCGCAGTTATACCCCCTTTAGGGGGCAAAATCTAGCGTGCCCAACACAGACTAGACTCAAACTCCGACAGGGGCATGACGGCCCCATGCGGAAGTTTTGATCCGCCGCACTAGAATTGACGGGAAAAATCCCTAAAATAGCCGTCCAGATGTAGAAGCCTCTACACGTTT
>CAZWED010000452.1:0-2260 GCA_964632645.1 uncultured Ferrimonas sp.
GTGGACTGGTCGTCGTCCCCCACCACGGTAAAGCGCGCCCGCTCCCCCACCAGCAGTTTCACCAGCTCGTACTGGCTGGGGTTGGTGTCCTGGTAGTCGTCCACCAGCAGGTAACGCAAGCGGTTCTGCCACTTCTCCCGCACTTCGAGGTTGGAGGCCAGAAGCAGGGTGGGCAGCATGATCAGGTCATCAAAATCCAGCGCGTTGTAGGCGATCAGGTGGCTGCGATAACGCTCATACAGCTGGGCGTGCAGGATCTGCTGCGGGTCACGGGCCAGGGTCAACGCCTTCTCCGGCAGCACCAGGTCGTTTTTCCAGTTGCTGATCTGGGTGATCAGCATACGCAGCTGGTCCTTGTCCTCGTTCAGCTCGTCGGCGGTCAGCTCCTTCAGCAGCGCCAGGGTGTCCTGATCGTCAAACAGGGAGAAACCGGGCTTGAGGCCCAGCACCTTATGCTCACGGCGGATGATGTCCAGCCCCAGGGTATGAAAAGTGGAGATCCACAGACCCCGGGCCTCCCCCTTGCCCAGGGTTTGTGCCACCCGCTCATTCATCTCGCGGGCCGCTTTGTTGGTGAAAGTCACCGCCGCGATATGGCGGGCCTTATAGCCGCAACGCTGCACCAGGTAGGCGATTTTGTTGGTGATCACACGGGTTTTGCCACTGCCCGCGCCCGCCAGGACCAGGCAAGGCCCGGAGACGTAGTTCACCGCTTCTTGTTGCGCCGGATTGAGTTTCATCGTCCTACCTGTGTGCACGCCGATTCGAGGGCGCGCATTCTATGCAAAATCGGGGGAGTTTGGCCACCTGTACCGGGCCGCTTTTCTGGTACCATGAGGATAACAGCGACCAATGGAACTCTATTATGATCACCCCCAACAAACTGGAGCAACTGGCACAACAACTGGGCAATGCCCTGCCCCCGGGTCTGAAGAGCGCCGCGGACGATTTTGAAGCCAAAGCCAAGACCATTCTGCAGAGCCAGCTCTCCAAGCTCGATATGGTCTCCCGCGAAGAGTTTGACCGCCAGTCTGCGGTGCTGGCCAAGACCCGCATGATGGTCGAACAGCTGGAAACCCGTCTGGCGGCGCTGGAAGCCGCCCAGTCCGAGTCGGAAGACAAGGACAACGCCTGACCCTCTGGCGGGCGTCCGGGTCCGCCAGAGCGTTTTTGTGGGGGCACCATGGAGTGGCATAAGGACGGATACCGGATCAGCACCGATCCCGGCCAGCTGGACCGCGCCGCGATCCACCGCTTCCTCAGCGAAGAGGCCTACTGGTCATTGGGCATGCCGCGTGCCCTGCTGGAGACCGCGCTGGACCACTCACTCTGTTTCGGCCTCTATCATCAGGACAGCGGGCAGCAGGTCGGCTTCGCCCGGCTGATCACCGATTGCGCCACCTTCGCCTACCTCGCCGACGTCTACGTACTGGCGGAGCACCGGGGACAGGGCCTGGCGACCTGGATGATGCAGTGCCTGATGAGCCACCCTCAGGTGGTGCCGTTGCGGCGCATCATGCTGGTCACCAAAGACGCCCACGCCCTGTACCGAAACGTGGGGTTTGAGGCGCCTGCCGACCCCGGTCGCATCCTCACCCGCCACCGCCCGAACGCCTATCAACGCTGAAGTCCGCTCAGTGAACTGGCCAGTTTCCTGGCCAGGCCGTATTCTTAAAGCTCTTTCATCCGCCACCCAGGGAGTACATTGTGGCCCTTGAACCCATCCTGATATTCGTCGCCCTCATCACCCTTTACCTGGCCTACAAATCCCGCCAGTTCCAGAAGGAACACAAAGCCGCCAATGAACGTGCCGAGGCCAAACTCAACGCCCTGGGTGCCGAAGCCCGCAAGCAGTGTCAGGATTGGGCGCCACCCGCAGAACCGGATCAGGACGCCAAAGCCGCGCTCAAGGCCGGCCTGATCGCCGCCTTTGAATTTGGCAGCGGCCTGAAAGGTGCCCCGCAAAAGCCCGACTCCCGGGCCGTACGGACCCTGCTGGGCGACTACCTTGAGGGGGCAGAAAAAGCCCACGGCCACGAAACCTGGTCACTCTACCACCGGGCGCTGCACTGCGCGGTGCTGATGGGGCAGGCCGCCAGCCAGCCCAAGATGGCCGACCGCATCGCCGAGCAGGAGAGACGCCTGCGTGCCGCGCTGAAGGTGGGGCAGGCTCCCCTCGCCCCGGACAATCCGGCCAACCCGGATTACCCGGACAAAACGTCGTAAAAAAAGGGCGGCCACCAGGCCGCCCTTTTTTGTT
>CAZWED010000453.1:0-2258 GCA_964632645.1 uncultured Ferrimonas sp.
CGACCCCCGACACCCCATGACGGTGCGCTACCAGGCTGCGCTACTGGCCGACAACGGAGGCCATAATACGTTTCCTGAGGGCAATTGCAAGCGCCCGAGGCGTCAAGTGCTCTATCTTTGCGCAATTCCGGCCCTATCGGGCAAGGAATCGCCGACCCTCTTCCATTACGCCCAACAGCACCTGCACATCGAGGCCGGCATCACGACGTCGTTTGTACTCTGGCGAGTACACCCGATAGTCGCCGTGCTTGTCGATCACCGTAATGGACTTGCCGGTGCGAATGGCAAAGTAGCGGTCATTGCCCATCACCAGGAAGGGATGCATTGGCGGCTGATAGAGGTTGTCCCCCAGGCTGTAGTCCGTGGTGGGGTTTTCACAGCCGAGCAGGCGCGTCATCAGGCTGCCGACCACACCATAGTGGCTGGACTGGTGCGGGGCCTGCCAGCCTTTGTCGCCAGGGAAATGCACCAGCATCGGCACCTGCGTCGAGCCTGCCGAAAAATTGCGTTGTGCCCGGGTGTCGCTGTCGGTGGTGAACATCTGGCCGTGGGTGCCGGTAACGATCACCACCGTGTCTTCACCCACGCCTTCCAACAGGCGATCCAACTCGCCATCAAGGAAGTGCAGGGATTGCCGGTACTGGTTGTACAGCACCCGCTCTGCGTAGTTCAGCTTGGGGTCCGTTTTTACGCTGGGGATCCCGACCGAGCCAATCGGCGTGCTGTAGTAGGCCGGCGCGTGATAGGTCACCAGGGCGAATTGCGGGCCTTCGGTCTGGCGCAGGTGGCTGAGCACACTGTCGGTGGTTTCGATGTCCTGTTCCGCCAGGTTGTCCTGCGGCTCAATGGACGCCAGGTTAAAGGGCGCCAGCATGGCACTCAGGGTGCGGTTCTGGAACAGGTGGTTGTCGCCAAACAGGGTGAAGTCATAGCCCCGCTGTGCCAGCTGCTCAAGCAGGACCGGGGTTTTCTTGTCGGCGTTTAACGACACTTCATAGGCGGGCAGCATGCCGTAGAGCAGGCTGTACAGGCCATTCTGGTACTCATTGGCGCCGCTGAAATGACGGGGGAACCAGTGATTGCTTTCGGCGCGCTCCAGCAGTTTTGGCATGGTTTGCTGATCCACCATGTCGGCGCGCCAGGCGTCCACTGCCACCACCAGAATATTGGGGGTGGAGGGATCGTGGCACTGCAGCGGTGACAAGGGGTAGCGCAGCTGACGGGTGGGCGCGGCAAGGCGCTCCGCCTCAACCAGGCTGTCTTCGTCCACCAGCCCCTGACGGGTCATAAAGCTCTTGGCCGTTGCCGGGTAGTGCAACGGGAACATGTCGTCCTGCTGGGTAATCGGTCGGTACACTGTCGCGTCCGCCCAAACGTGGACAAAGTGAGTGGCAAAGAAGCAGACGGCCAGCACGCCGACAATGCGGCTGCCCAGTTTGCGACGCCGGATGCGGTGCAGCCGTTTCCAGATGCCGTTGGCCAGAACCAGCTGAACGGCCAGCATCAGCAACGGGCCGGCCACCAGCATCGGCGTATTCAGCAGTGCCAGCAGGTCACTGGCTGCCACGTCCAGAACGAAGGGATTGAGGTGCAGCCGGTAATGGTCAAACACCAGCGTGTCGAACAACAGGGCACTTTGGGCCAGGGTGGCCACCACCGCGGCGTACCCCCGCAGAATACGGGAGAAGGGCAGGAGCAGCGTCACGGGGAACAGGGTCAACAGATACACCGCGAAACCCAGGAAGGCGAAGTGACCCACCAGGTTGGTCAGCAGGTAGGCCTGCCCCAGCAAGGTGTCCGGCCAGCCTTCTGTCGCGACGTAGCGGGTGGCGATCAGCATCGCCAGAATCATGTTGAAAAAGGTGAACCAGTGTCCCCACAGCACCAGCTGTGACACTTTGTCCTTCTGTTGATCGTGTGCGTGCATGCGGTGGCTCGGCGCCTGTATGTGCTGTTTATCCTACGGTGAAAGAAACGACAATTCCAGCCAATAATTTCAGCCGGTTAGGCGTCAGAACGACCATTAACGGAGGCTTTCAGCGCCTCTGCGAACTGTTCGGCAATGGGTCCACGCATTGCGGGGTTGACCTTGCTGTTGATCAGCACGGTGGCCGCGTTGCCCAGCGCCATCAGTGCCAGGTCGGTGGGGGTCTTGTTCTTTTCCAGTACCAGCAGCAGTTCGTGCAGCAGCGATTCAACCTGTTCGTTGGTGTATTTGGAAACGATTGCCATGGAGGGATCCTGTTTCGTGTTTAAGA
>CAZWED010000454.1:0-2253 GCA_964632645.1 uncultured Ferrimonas sp.
CTGGATGCAGGCACACCGGGACAGCCTGATGAAGCAGGGGATTCTGTATCCTGAGCACCGCGTGGATCGCAACGGCATCAGCTCAGGAAACCTGTTGTCCCTATACGATTATGAGAACGATCGACAGCTGCGATTTAACCCGGAGAAGCACAAGGTCCTGCTGGCGGATTTTGATGCCAGCCCGGCGCACACACTGGTCTTGAGTTCGGAGTTTTTCGCCAGCCGTTTGTCTGAACTGGCCAAGGCGTTTCCCCAGGCCGTCCTGATTGGTTACGTCCGCAGCCCTCTGGAGGCGATGGAGTCCCACTACAACCAGTCGGTTAAACGTCATGACAACGCGCAGCCGATATTCCTGCCAAAAAACTTGCCGATGCGCCCACTGGTTCTGCTGCAGCAAGATGTCCTCGACGTGGGGGCTGAGCGTTTCCAGTTGCGCGCTTATGCGGTGGAGCGGTTTCCGGCCGGAGACATCTGTGCCGACTTTCTTTCCGCCGTGGGCTTTGAGGGTTATACCCCCGGTGAACATTGCATCAACCCCTCCTACAGCCTGGAAGCCCTGGAGCTGAAGCGCTGGTTGAACGGCTTTGACCTTAAGCACCTGAGCGGCCCGGTCGATGGTGTATTGCAGAGCTACAGGGGAGAGATAACCCGCTACTCCTGCATCCCGCAAGCCACCTACGAGCGCTATCGTCAGCAGGCGGTTCAGGCTCTTAGCAGCATGGCTGACTCAATACCGGTCGCGGGCGCGGAGGAACTGATCAAAAGTGTCGCGGAGAAGCCACAGAAGCCGTTTGTGGCACAGTCGCTGACACTGGAACAGATGCAGGCCATAGTTCAATACATTCGCACTGAAGACAGCAAACTCTTCAAAAAGCTGTGTTCCCATATTCATCAGCACAGTTTTCTGAAGTCTTATCATTCTGAGCTTCGGAAGGCGTTTACCGACGCTTATCCCGCTACTCAGGCATTGCCTTCTCGAATTGATGTAGTAACCGAGATGCTGAAAGAGAAAATCCGAGCTTTACTGGGCAAAAAAACGCCTCATGACAACCCGCGACTGGACCTGACCGGCATGAGTGACCTGAGGGAAAAGCTGAAGCTGGGTGAGGACGTTTCCGATGGCGTGGTTCTGCGGGAGCTGGCCCTGTTTGCGGAGCGCAACAACCAGGTTGAACTGGCTTATTGCCTGATGAGCCGGGCTCAGAAGCTGCGCCCGACCGGGATGATGATTCGCAATAAACTGGAGCAATACGCCAAAAAGCTGGAACAGGTCGGGCGTTAATGGCGACATTTTCCTTTCGGCCTGCGGTTCGGCTGCTCAAGGCTGGTGTTCGGCGGATGCCAGAATCCTGGCTGCAGGTGCTTCGCAATAACCCGCTACTGTTCTCGCTTAACCGCTATTGGCTCCATCGTTATGATCTCTGGGTAAAGCCGGAGACCGCTGCCGATCAGACAAAAGCTTACCAGGGCTACATTGCCAAGGTTGAGCAGACATCGAAAGCGGAAAGCGTTTCGGTACCGCTTACCCTGCTGGTGCTGGTGCCACAGTTCGTTCCGAGAGAGCTTGAGCGTACGCTGAAGGCGGCAGAAGGTGGCTTTTCCCGCGTGCTGCTTTGGTGTAATGACGGATCCCGTACGGCCTGTGAAGCCTGGATGGCGGATTACGATGCGTCCACGTTTGAGTCACTTCACTGCGGTGTGAACGAGGCGGAACTGATCGCACATCAGATTGCTGGAGAGCCCTGGTTCGTGTTGTATCAGGGCGATGTGCCGGCGCAGTGCGCCGGACAACGCCTGTTGCCGTTCGCATCCGGTTCGGCAGACGTTGGCTATACCGATGTGGATACGCTCAACGAGTCGGATGAGCGGCAGACGCCAGCGTTTCTTCCGGATTGGAACCCCGATCTTCAGCTCTCTACTGCTTACGTGGCCTCCGGTCTCTGGCTGCGTCGGCCGGAGCAGCTGTTGGCCATGGACCCCCAGTTGTTGCTGCGCCCGGAAGGGCTGGCGGCCTGGCTGGTGCAGAGGTTTCTCCAGGAGGGAGGCATGGCGGTGGCGCACCTGCCACAGGTTCTGGTGCACCGGTCCCACAAACACGCGCTCAGTATGACAGATTGGCAGATGGCCGTTTCTGAGTTACTGGGTGACCGGGCATCGGTCGTCCTGGGTGAAGGCGGTGGGTGTCTCAGTGTGGTTTGGCAACACGATGTTCAGCCTTTGGTTTCTCTGATCATCCCAACTTACAACGGAAAG
>CAZWED010000455.1:0-2250 GCA_964632645.1 uncultured Ferrimonas sp.
GTGAACATGTCGCTCACTTGGTAACCCGCCATCAGGCTGTGCTCGCTGGAGACGATCAGCGCGCCAATCAGGCCAACGGACATGAAGATCAGCAGGGCGCCGAAGAAGGGGTAGAAGCGGCCGATGATCTTATCCACCGGTACGATGGTGGCGATCACGTAGTAGGTGAAGATCACCGCAACCATCATGCCCAGGCTCACGGTCATGCTGGTTTGCTCGTTGATCAGGTTGGTGATCATGCCCGCCGGAGCGGAAACGAACACCACACCCACCAGCAGCAGCAGGACAATGGCAAACAGGTTCATGAAGTGCTTGGCGCCGTTACCCAGGTACTTGCCCACGATGGACGGGACTGAAGCACCGCCGTTGCGCACGGACAGCATGCCGGAGAAGTAGTCGTGTACCGCACCGGCGAAAACACAGCCGATCACGATCCACAGCATGGCCGCCGGGCCATACAGGGCACCCATGATGGGACCGAAGATCGGGCCCACACCGGCGATGTTGAGCAGCTGAACCAAGTACACCTTGTTCTTGGACATGGGCACATAGTCCACGCCATCGGTCTTGGTCAGTGCCGGAGTTTGACGCTGTTCATTGATGCCGAACACCTTCTCGATGAAGGCACCGTAGATGAAGTAGCCGGCGAGCAGCAGGCCGACGCAAGTGAAGAACCAGAGCATTGTTGTTGTCCTCATACTGAGATTGCCGCCAGTGTACTGACTGAACGGAACTCAATCTTGCGCTATCTGGCGAGCGGTCTGAGTGAGGGGCTGAGCGGAATCGCCAGCACCCTGAGCGGTTTTTCATCGCTCCCGAGTGGCCCTGGAAAGCGGACAAGCGGTCGAGCCGGCGGGGTCAGCGGCGGGCGGGCAGGGTAAGCGGTCGTAAGGGAGGTTAAGCGGCAGGCGGGCGGGGTCAGCGGTCGTGAGCGAGGGTAAGCGGTGGCATAAGGCCTCAAAAAGCAACGCCGCGTAAACGCGGCGTTGTCGGTTCAGGCCTTTAGGGTGGCTACCCGGCCTTTTAACTTGCCCCCTGCGGCAAAGGTCACGACCCGCCTGGCCGAGATCTCATGTTCTTTACCGGTTTTCGGGTTCCGTCCCGGCCTGGGGTTTTTGTCTCTTAAGTGGAAGACGCCGAACCCACTGAGCTTGACCTCTTCACCCTTTTCCAGTGTCTGACGTATCTCCTCGAAGAAGGTGTCTACCAGGAGTTTCGCGTCAGCCACTTTGAGATGAAGATGGTCGACCAAGTGAGCGGTCAGATCGGCCTTAGTCAGAGACATGCCAGTACCTCACTCAATTACCACATCAAATAGCACCCCGCAGGGGTTAACTGAGTGTAGTCAGGCTTCGGCGATGTGCCACAAGGCTTATTGAAATCCGAAGGTTTGTTTTAGTGCTTTCATATAACGGCGACTGACCGGCAGTTTCTGCCCGCTGTGGGTTTCGATCTCCCCATAGCCACCCTCCTGCAGCGTGATGGCCGCGATCGCCTCCGGATTGACCAGATACTGCCGGTGGCAGCGGATCAGGCCGGAGCGCTCCTCCAGCACCTTCAGGGTGAGTTGGGTGTGGCTGGTCTCCTCGGCGGTGGCGACATGAACGCCGCTCAGGTCCGAGAACACGTACTCCACCTGGTCAATGCGCACCACCTTGAGCGTATTGCGCTGGTAGCAGGGCAAATGGCGGATCCGGTTGCCCAGCACCGGTTCCAGGTTTTGCGGCGACTGGGCGGCGCGCACCCGCTCCAGTGTGGTGCTGAGCCGGGATTCCGCCACCGGCTTGAGCAGGTAGTCAAAGGCGTTCTTCTCAAAGGCGGCGACGGCGTGTTGATCGTAAGCGGTCACAAACACCACGCGGGGCATGGTGGCAGGGTCGAGCATCGCCAGCATCTCCATGCCGGTGATCTTCGGCATCTGGATGTCGAGAAACACCAGGTCCGGTTTGAGCTGGTTGATCCGGGCCATCCCCTCGACGGCGTTGTTGGCCTCGCCGACGATCTCGATGTCGTCGTGGGCTTCCAGCAAGATCGCCAGCTCTTCGCGGGCCAGCGGTTCGTCATCAATCAACAGGGTTCGAATCATGCGATCTCTCTCTTCGGCAACCGCACCTGGACTTCGGTTCGGACCTGGGGCTCACAGTGCACCGCCACGCCGAACTCGTTGCCGTATTCGTTCTTGATGCGTTTATCCACGATGTTCATGCCCAGGCCATCGGAAGAGGTCGCCGCCTCATAAGCGCCAGCGTT
>CAZWED010000456.1:0-2234 GCA_964632645.1 uncultured Ferrimonas sp.
GAGCAGTTTGATGGAACGTCGTCGTCAATGCCGTAAGCGCGTCCATCTTCGCGTGGTTCATCGCGTCAAACTCTTCACCGCCACTCAGGCGGAATCCTCGGAGCCCAGCTCCGCCCTCTGAGCCTGTTTTAAGGCTTTCTTTTCCGCCCTGCGTCGTTTGAAAAACGCACTCAATTGGTTCGCGCAGGGCTCGGAAAGCACCCCGGAAATCACCGCCAGCTGGTGGTTCAGTGCGTCGTGACGCACCAGATCCATCACGCTGCCTGCGGCGCCGGTTTTCGGGTCCGTCGCGCCATACACCAAGGTGCCGATACGGGCATGCACCATGGCGCCCGCGCACATGGGGCAGGGTTCGAGGGTGACGTAGAGGGTGGTGTCCAGCAGGCGGTAGTTGCCCACCGCTTCCCCGGCGGCCCTGAGGCACAGCATCTCGGCGTGGGCGCTGGGGTCATTCAGCGTGATGGACTGGTTATACCCCTCCGCCAACACCTCACCGTTGCGCACCAGCACGGCGCCCACCGGGACTTCGCCCAGGGCTTCCGCTTTCTCTGCCAGCGTCATGGCGTACGCCATCCACTTCTGATGTTGTTCCACCGCACTCTCCTCTAAAGGGCGCTCATTTTACTCTCTCATCCGGCCAACTCAACGGCACTGTGCCTCAGAACGCCAACCCCGCAGGCGATCCTGCGCCATTTCGCCCTCAGGCCAGCCATTCCCGGTGCAGTTGCTGCTCATCACCGAGGTAGGCCAGCAACCACTGCATCAGGGGCGAATCGCTCTCCTTGCGCCACGCCAGACAACAAGGGCTGGGGCGCTGGCCGGCGGACATGGTGCGCTCCACCAGCGCCCCGCCCGCCAGCAGCGGCCGGGCCAGATGGCGCGGCATGTAATTCAGCCCCAGTCCCGCCTGCACACACGCCACGGCGTTGGGCCAGTCCGGCACCATGATGCGGCGCTGGTTGTCCTGCAGCCAGGTGGTGCGCTTGGGCAGCGTGCGGGAGGTGTCCTCCAGGCAAATCAGGGGAAACTGGCGGATGTTGTCCGGAGTCAGGGTGGGGATCGCCGTGGCCGGATGGCTGGGGGTCATCACCAGTGCCCAGTCCAGGATCCCCATGTCCCGGTAACCGAAATCCCCGCCCACCGGCACCGCCGTGGTGGCGCCAATGGCGATGTCGGCCCGCCCTTCGGCCAGCGCGTCCCACACCCCGTTGAACACTTCGATGCTGAGGATCAGCTCGGCATCATCAAACGCCGCGTAGAAGTCGCGCACCAGCGCAGTGATCCGGTCCGCCTTGACCACGTTGTCCAGCGCCACCCGCAGGCTGCGTTGCCAGCCATTGGCAACCCGTTGGGTCTGCAGTCGCACCTGTTCCATCTCCCGCAGCCACTGGCGGGCCTGTATCAGAAAATGTTCTCCGGCGGGGGTGAGTACCACCTTACGGTGCTGGCGCTCAAACAGCGTCGCCCCCAGCTGCTCCTCCACCTGCCGCACCGCGTAACTGACCGCCGACGGGACTTTGTGCAACTGGGCCGCAGCGGCGCTGAAACTGCCGTACCGGGCCACCATGTCGAGCATCTGCAAGGTGTTCTGGGCAAACATAGTGCTTTCAAATTTTTTGACAGGAAAAGGCAAAATATACCGTTTAACAGCGACTCGATCACCAAGTAGACTGCGCGACCGACTGAAATCAGCCAGTTTCAAAATGAATTGGCGACAAATTGATTGATACGATGTCTCAGAAAATCCCCTTTATTGAGCTGTTTTACCTGGCAGGTCTCTCCATGCTGGCGTTCGTCGCCACCGACATGTACCTGCCCGCATTCAAAGCGATGGAGACCTACTACGGCACCGGGCCGGAGTCCATCGCCCTGTCCCTGTCCGTGTTCCTGGCGGGCCTGGCCGGCGGCCAGCTGCTGTGGGGCCTGGCGTCCGACCGCTATGGTCGTCGCACCACGCTGTTGGCAGGCCTGGCCCTCTACACCCTGGCCTCACTGGGTCTGACCTTCAGCGATGCGATCTGGCAACTGCTGACCCTGCGCTTTATCCAGGCGATCGGGGTGTGTGCCCCTGCCGTGATCTGGCAGGCGCTGGTGATCGACAGTTCCCCCGGTGAGAAAGCCCAGCAGGTGTTCGCCACCATCAGGCCGCTGGTCGACCTCTCCCCGGCCCTGGCGCAGCTACTGGGGGTTGGCCTGACCCTGCTGTTCGGCTGGCAGAGCATCTTCCTGGCCCT
>CAZWED010000457.1:0-2222 GCA_964632645.1 uncultured Ferrimonas sp.
TCAGAAACGCCTGATAAAAGCTGTTGAACTGGGTCACCAGGATCACCGCCATGATGAACAGCGCCACACCAAAGGCGTTCACCAGGAACTGCTGGGATTCCGCCTGCTCCTCATTCTCGCCGGTAAAGCCCAGGCTGACCGAGGGGTGCAGAGCCAGGGTCGGCAGCATCGCTTCCAGCTCCGGCATCACCTCTCCCAGTTGCACGCCCGGGGCCAGGTCTGCCTTCACCGTCATCACCCGGTGCCCGTCGATGCGACGGATGCTGTCCACCTTCGGCGCCGCGGTGCGCTCCACAAAGTTGGAGACCGGCACCTGGCCATAGGGGGTGTTCAGGCGCAGTTGGTCCAGACGCAGGATGTGGCGTTTGTCGGCGGGGAAACGGGCCCGGATGTCCAACTCCTCGTCGGCGTCATCGGGCCGGTACTCGCCCACCTTCAGCCCCGAGGTGACAAACTGCACCGTGTTGCCCACGGCGGTGGCGTCGGCGGCAAAGCGCGCCGCCTTGGCGCGATCCACCAGCAACTGCCACTCGATGCCCGGCTTGGACCCGGTGTCTTCGATGTTGAGAAAGCGGGGGTCGTTCTCCAGCGCCCGGCGAACCTTGAACACGGCGTCATTGAGGGCGTCCGGCAAGCGGGAGGCCAGCTCCAGTTGCAGGGCCTTGCCCGAGGAGGGACCGTTCTCATCTTTGCGCACCTCGATCTCCAGCCCCGCCAGCCCCTCAAGGCGCTGCCGGATCCGCGGCAGTATCACGTCAGCGGGTTCTCGCTGGTCCCACTCCACCAGGTTCAGGCGGATATAGCCGATGCGGTCGCCGCTGTCGGTGCGGGCGTAGAGGGTTTCCAGCGCCTCCATGTCCGCCAACCGCGCTTCCACCCGCTTCATCAGCTGGTCTTTTTCATGGATGGAGAGGTCGCCGTAACCCCGCACAAACAGGTTGAGTCCCGAGGGCTCCACCTTGGGGAAAAACTCGGTACCGTGGTTAAAGCGGCCATAGGCCACCAGGATCAGCACCAGCCCTGCCGCCACCGCCCCCAGCACTTTCCAGGGGTGTTCGATGGCGTGATCGAGGGTGCGGACATACCGTCCGGACAGCCCCGGCAGGGTGGTGATGTCTCCGGCTTCCGCCTGATGAATCGCCCGACGCTGGGCGTCACTCAGGGGCAGGGGCCGGCCAAATACGCCCCCCAGAGTCGGCACGAAGATCAGCGCCATCAGCAGTGACGCGGTGAGGGTGGCGATCAGAGTCAGCGGAAAGAACTTCATGAACTCGCCCATGATGCCGGGCCAGAACAGCAACGGGGCAAAGGCGGCCAGGGTGGTGGCCGTGGAAGCGATGATCGGCCAGGACATGCGCTGCGCCGCCTCCGCGTACGCCCGCTTGCGGGGCGCCCCTTCGCTCATTCGCCGGTCGGCGTATTCGGTCACCACGATGGCGCCGTCCACCAGCATCCCCACCGCCATGATCAGGGCAAACAGCACCACAATGTTCACCGTCAGACCCATGGTCGCCAGGATCAGGATGCCGGTCAGGAAGGAGCCGGGGATCGCCAGCCCGACCAGAGCGGCACTGCGCACGCCCAGGGCGGCAATCACCACGATCACCACCAGCAGGATGGCCGACAACACGTTGTTCTGGAGATCCGTCAACATGCTCTCGACGTCTTCGGACTGATCGCCGGTAAAGGTGACCTCCAGCGCTTCGGGCCACTGGCTCTCGGCGGCGGCCATCATCCCCCGGACCTTGGCGACGGTGGAGATGATGTTCTCGCCGGGGCGCTTTTTTACTTCCAGCGACAGCGCCGGCTGGCCATTGAGACGGGCAAAGGAGTTGGGGTCTTTAAAGCTGCGCCGGACCGTGGCGATGTCCCCCACGGTCACCACCTGATCCCCCTGCACTTTGACCGGCAGCTCGAGGATGTCTTTCAGGGACTCAAACACCGAGGGCACCTTGATGGCGAAACGCCCTTCGCCGGTGTCCATGGTGCCCGCGGGCACCAGCCGGTTGGAGCGGGCCACCAGGCTGGCGATGTCGCCCACCTCAAGCTGATAGCTCTCCAGCAGCAGCGGATCGATCAGGATCTCCAGCAGATCCTCCCGGTCGCCGCCGATCTCCACCTCCAGCACTTCCGGCAGGGATTCCAGCTTGTCCCGCATGGTGCGGGCGATCTGCACCAGGGTGCGCTCCGGGATGGGGCCGGAGAGGGTCACGGTGATCACC
>CAZWED010000458.1:0-2217 GCA_964632645.1 uncultured Ferrimonas sp.
GCGTAGGTGGAGAACTTGTAACCGCGACGGTATTCGAACTTGTCCACTGCCTTCATCAGACCGATGTTGCCCTCCTGGATCAGATCCAGGAACTGCAGGCCACGGTTGGTGTACTTCTTGGCGATGGAGATCACCAGACGCAGGTTGGCCTCAACCATCTCTTTCTTGGCGCGGCGGGCTTTCGCTTCACCGATGGACATGCGACGGTTGATGTCCTTGATCTTGGCGATGGAGAGACCGGTCTCCTCCTGGATCTGAGCCAGCTTCTGCACGCAGCGCTGCAGCTCGTCCTTGTTTTCCGCCAGAGCGGCGCTGTAGGATTTGCCCGCGTCGATCTCCGCCTGGATCCAGTCGAATTCAGACTCGTTGCCGGCGAACAACTTCAGGAAGTTCTTCTTCGGCATCTTGGCGTGCTCAACGCACATCTTCATGATCAGGCGTTCCTGGACGCGCACGCGGTCCATCATGGAACGCATGTTGCTCACCAGGATGTCGAACTGTTTCGGTACCAGACGGAACTCTTTGAACAGCTCAGACAGACGGGTGATCAGCATGGCGGCTTCGAGCGAATCACGGCCGTGCTCGGCAAAGGCTTTCTGCACCAGCTCGTAGTGTTCGCGCAGGGAGCCGAACTTCTCTTTCGCCTGCTCCGGATCCGGGCCATTGGAGGAATCGTCGTCAGAGGAATCGTCGTCTTCCTCCTCCTCGTCGTCATCCTCGTCGTCCAGCTCTTCCTGAGGCAGCTCGGAACCCACGTGAGTGGCGGTCGGGGCTTCTTCCTCTTCGGTCACAAAGCCGGAGATGATCTCGGCCAGACGGATCTCTTCCGCTTCGTAGCGGTCCCACTGGTCCAGCAGGAAGCTGATCGCTTCCGGGTATTCCGCGATGGAGCATTGAACCTGGTTGATACCGTCTTCGATGCGCTTGGCGATCTGAATCTCACCTTCGCGGGTCAGCAGCTCCACGGTACCCATTTCACGCATGTACATGCGAACCGGGTCAGTGGTACGGCCAAGCTCACCCTCTACGCTGGCGAGGGCCTGGGCTGCCGCTTCCGCCGCGTCTTCGTCGGTGGCGTCTTCAGACATCATGAGCTCATCCTGGTCCGGAGCGGACTCAAAGACCTGGATGCCCATATCGTTGATCATCTGGATAATATCTTCGATCTGGTCAGAGTCGACCATATCCGCCGGCAGGTGATCGTTCACCTCGGCGTACGTCAAATAGCCTTGCTCTTTGCCCTTGGCAACCAGGAGCTTAAGTTGCGACTGCGGAGTTTGATCCATTGATATCATCCACTTAAGGTTAGGAACTTGGAATGGCAGCTGTTGATGCGCAAATAGCCTATTATAACGGCGTTGTCTAGTGGCCGCTAGCCTTGGGCGACCGCTTGAGGATCGCCAGCACGTCGTACAACTTCCGCGTTTCCTCGACGGTGATGGAGCCGTCGCGGGCTTTCTGCTGCAGGGTTTCGGACAGGTGCTCCAGGAAGCGCTGGTTCAACCATTGCAGACAGTCAAAAAACTCTTTGTCGAGGTGCTCCTCCACCTCCATATTCCAGCCCAGCAGCTTACGCAGCGTGCCGTACTCGTCACTGCCCCGGTAGCGTTCCAGCAGCTGGGCTGTGGTCAGCGGGGCGTCACGGCAGGCGTCCAGCATCCCTCTGAGCAGGGCAATGCCCCCCAGAGGAAGATGGGCCACCGCAACCTGCGGCTCGAGCTGGTAACCCAGTCTCGGGTTTTGCAGCAGCAAGGCAACGGCACGTCGAATGGGGGTGCCCCGGCCCTGTTGCGCTTTCTGCTGTGGCTTGGCAACCGGTCGCCGGGCCTGGAAATGCTGCCGGGCGCCCCAGCCAAGGGTTTTTTCCAACCGTTGGATCAGGGTTTCTCGCAACACCTCGTCGCCAATCTGCTCGATCAGCGGACGGATGGTGTTGATGAAACTGGCCTTGCCCTCGGCGCTGCTCAGATCCGCATCCTGGCTCAGATGGCTGAACAGGTAATCCGACAGCCGCATCGCCTCGGCGATGCGGGCCTCAAAGGCGGCCTTGCCCTCTTTACGCACCAGCGTGTCCGGGTCTTCCCCGTCCGGCAGGAACATAAATTTCAGTGCCTTACCGCTTTTCAGCATCGGCAGGGCGGTTTCCAGTGCCCGCCAGGCAGCGTCGCGGCCTGCACGGTCACCGTCATAACAGCACACCACCTCTTTTGAGGCAGT
>CAZWED010000459.1:0-2214 GCA_964632645.1 uncultured Ferrimonas sp.
CTTCTGCACCACTTCCCGGGGGCCGGAAAGATAGATGTAGGGGGCGGTGAGGTCCTGAAATACACGGAACCGGTTGCCCAGGTTCACGTCGACGCTGACGCCGCTGATGTAGTCGATGGCCGGGCGCGGCTCGATGACGATCCGCTCCTGATCCAGGTATTCGAGGATTTCGATGTCGTTCAGGCGCATCCTTACCTTCCAGAGATGTGTCGTTGTTGTTATTCGCCGTGCAGTAACTGCATGATCTTGGCCTTGAGAATATCAATGGCAATGCGGTTCTTACCACCCCTCGGCACAATGATGTCAGCATGCTGCTTTGAGGGTTCGATAAACTGCATGAACATGGGGCGGACGGTATGGGTGTATTGGGTCAATACCGATTCCATGGTCCGCCCCCGCTCTTCCACATCCCGCACCAGGCGACGCATCAGACAGATGTCCAGGGGAGTATCCATAAAGATGGACGCGTGCATCTGCTCGCGCAGGCCCGCGTCCGTCAGCAACAGGATGCCCTCCAGGATGATCACCTTCTTCGGCGTGACCGTGTTGGTCTCCTCCATGCGGGTGTGCTCTGAATAGCTGTAGGTGGGGACTTCGACACTCTGTCCCGCTTTCAACTGCTTCAGGTGTTGCAGCAATAAGGCATGATCCAGTGCCTGCGGGTGGTCATAGTTGGTTTTCACCCGCTCATCCATGCTGAGGTGTGACTGATCTTTGTAGTAGCAGTCCTCATTGATCACCTCGATCTGGTCGGTCCCGAGATCGCGACGCAACTCTTCATAGATGGTGCGGGCGATGAGACTCTTACCGGACGCGGACGCGCCGGCAATACCGATGATGACACACTGGGCTTTACTGGGCATGGATTCAGTTCTCGACAGGGGAATAACACATTATGGACGGCACCGGTTTCAGTCGCTGGTGATCTCAATCGCCAGGGACGGCTCCGGTTCCGAACGGGCCACAAGGGCTGCCGCCGCTTTACGGGCAATCTCACGATAGGCCGCCGCAATCTCCCCTTCCGGCTCTGCCACCACACTGGGCTGGCCGGAATCGACGTGTTCGCGAATGGACAGATTGAGGGGCAGATCGCCCAAAAGCGGCACATTGTAGCGTTTTGCCGTCTCAATGCCACCGCCAGTACCAAACGGATGCTCTTTGCTGCCGCATTGGCTGCAGATGTGGTAGCTCATGTTCTCAACAATGCCCAGAACCGGGATGTTCACCTTGTTGAACAGGGTGATCCCCTTACGGGCGTCGGAGGTGGCAATCTCCTGCGGGGTGGTCACGATAACCGCGCCGGATACCGGCACCTTCTGGGACAGGGTCAGCTGGATGTCACCGGTGCCCGGCGGCATGTCGATCACCAGATAATCCAGTTCCGGCCACTGGGTTTCCTCCAGCAGCTGCACCAGTGCACCCGCAGCCATCGGGCCACGCCAGGCCGCCGCGTTGTCTTCGGTCACCATAAAACCGATGGACATCGCCGCGATGCCGTGCGCAAAGGCCGGGGCCATGGTCTTGCCGTCGTAGCTTACCGGACGGAAATCGGTCACGCCCAACATGATCGGCACAGAGGGGCCATAGATGTCGGCATCCAGCACGCCGACCCGCGCGCCCTCGGCGGAGAGCGCCAGCGCCAGATTGATGGCGGTAGTGGATTTGCCCACGCCGCCTTTGCCGGAGGCCACGGCAATCACATTGCGAATGTTGGGCAGCGCGGGCACGGAGCCGGCGCTGATCGCCGGCACCGCCAGCCCGATCTCGCACTCCACCTCGTCAACCTCTTCGAGGTCGGAGAGGCGTTCGGTCAGTGCCATGACCAGATCACGATACTGGCTCTGGCAAGGATAGGGGAAAGCCAGTCCCAGTTGCAGGCGACGCCCGTCCATCTCCAGCACCCGGACGATGCCGGCGCTGACGATGTCCTGCTCCAGATAGGGGTCGATGTGTTGTTCCAGGCGGGCGATCACCTGCTGGGAAAGGGGTTCGGGAAGGCCGTTGCGGATGGCTTGGTCGCTCACAGACTCGCTCCTTTTGGTTGAGTTGGCCACAGTGTACCAGAAGGGTTCGGCAAGGGATGACCATAAAGCAGGCAAAGGTTTGCTCTGTGGGTGAAAAAGCCCCGCCCTTCGGTTAGACTTGGCTCCCTTGTAGTAGCCCGAAATGAATCGAGAGACGATGGCAACCGAGAGTAGAAAAATCCTCGTGACC
>CAZWED010000460.1:0-2213 GCA_964632645.1 uncultured Ferrimonas sp.
GATCGCCCCGTTCACATCCGTGCATCTTGGTCAGACCAATTCGGGAGCATTTGTTGCATTTGTGTACCCGCCGGGATAACCCACCGTTAACATTCGCCGGATGATTTTTGTTCATTTCTGGGATGGGCCTCACGATTTTTCGGCGGAGTTCGAAAAAGCGCGCTTTTGTTGAACGTGCCAGTGACTTTTGATAGAGTCAGATTGTCCCGGTCCGATCCGAAAGGGACTCGTTAACATGGTGATAATGGGATTCGAACGGACCTAAAAAAAGGGCCCTTTCGGGCCCTTTTCGTCGCTCAGTCTGCCTTAGTGGCGGGCTTTCGGCTTGGAAGCCCGATCCAGCAGGGTGAGGATGTTTTTGTAGGGAATGCCGGAGTGGGTGGTCAAACCCACTTCACAGGTGGCTGAAACGGAATAGCCGCTGGTGCAGCCCTTGTCCTTGGTCTCCTCTTTGAGGTGACGCAGGCCGTGCTCATTCAGCTCCGGATAGTTCATGCCCCGGTTACCGGCCATACCACAGCAGCCCACCTTCTCCGGCACCACCACTTCGGTGGCACAGAGTTCGGCCAGGCCCACCAGGTCACCCACGATGCCCAGCTTGCGGCAGGTGCAGGTGGGGTGCACGGCGATCTTCTCTTCGATCTTGGTGATCTCCAGGCGTTCCACCAGGAACTGCATGGCGAACTCCTCAGGGCCCAGCAGCTTCAGGCGCTTGTCGCAGGCACGACGCATCCGCTCCAGACAGGCGGTGGTCTCCACCAGGATCGGATACTCGCCGTTGTTGGAGACTTCCAGCAGCCACTTGGAGAGTTCGTCGGACTTGCGGTCCGCCTGCTCGTTGTGGCCGTAGGACTCCCACGGCTGGCCGCAGCACAGACCCTTGGGTTTGTGACCGCTCACCATCTCCAGACCCGCTTTCTCAAACAGGGCCTTGATGGTTTCCGGAATGGAGCGCTGGTCCTGATGCTTGGGTGAGGTGCCCATCATCCGGTTGAGACAGGCCGGGAAGTACACCGCCTTGACGTCACCCTGGGTCTTCAGTTCCGGCAGTGCCTTACCGCGCTTGGGCATCCCTTCGGACCACTGCGGGATCGGCAGGCCGGTCTTGCGCAGGCCCTTGGTGATGCCGCTGATCGCCTTGTCGCCGATAACGGCACGGGTCACGTCCGTGGCCCCCAGGGCAAAGCGGGCAACCGACTCCAGCGCGCCAAACTTGTCGGCGGTGAAGTTGGAGATCTTCTTATCCCCTTCGGT
This sequence comes from uncultured Ferrimonas sp., assembly GCA_964632645.1. Classification (GTDB taxonomy): domain Bacteria; phylum Pseudomonadota; class Gammaproteobacteria; order Enterobacterales; family Shewanellaceae; genus Ferrimonas. Next base: position 1,255 of record CAZWED010000460.1, read on the forward strand.
AGCAGCCTGGGCACGCAGTTCTTTCACGAACTTGCCGGTGTCGATGCCCATCGGGCAGCCGGTTTTGCACAGGCCGTCTGCCGCACAGGTATCCAGGGCGAAGTAGGGGTACTGCTTCTTCAGGTCTGCCAGCACTTCCGGCTCGGCACCGGTGGTTTCCAGGGTCTTCATCACCCGGGCAACGGCGGTGCGCTGACGGGGAGAGAGGGTCAGGCCGTGGGCCACACAGTGGGCTTCACAGAAGCCGCACTCGATGCACTTGTCGACGATGTCGTGCACGGTCGGCAGCGGCTTAAAGCCTTTGGCGTGGCAGTTCGGGTCGTCGTTGATGATCACGCCGGGGTTGAGGATGCCGGCCGGGTCCATCACCTGCTTGACGCGGGCCATCAGGGCGTAGATCTCGCTGCCCCACTCCTTCTCGACGAAGGAGGCCATGCCGAAGCCGGTGCCGTGTTCCGCTTTCAGGGAGCCGTCGTACTTCACCGCCACCAGCTCAACCATCTCCTGCATAAAGCGGTCAAAGCGGGCGATCTCGGCCTCGGTGCTGAAGTTCTGGGAGAAGATAACGTGGTAGTTGCCTTCCAGCGCGTGGCCGTAGATCACCGCGTCATCGTAACCGTGCGCAAAGGAGAGCGCCTGCAGGTCCAGCGTGGCCTGGGGCAGCACTTCGATGGGGAAGGCGATGTCTTCGATCACGCAGGAGGTGCCGGCGGGACGCATGGAACCGGCCAGCGGGAACACCGCCTTACGGATCGCCCACATGTTGGCGATCTCCGCCGTATCCTGAGTGAATTCCACCGGACGATAGAGACCGTGCTTGGCCATGATGGCGCCCATCTTGGCGATGTTGGCGTCGATCTGCTCCTGGCTCATGCCGAAGGTTTCAAACAGCACGGCGGTGACATCCTTATGGATGTCGTTGAGGAAATCGGGGGTCTGGTACTTGGACGCGGCCACCG
>CAZWED010000461.1:0-2212 GCA_964632645.1 uncultured Ferrimonas sp.
GTTTGACAATGGGCGCGCATTCTACGGCATGGACACTAAACAGGCAAGAGGCCATTGAAAAAAGATCGCTAGAAGGATCGACCTTCTCGCAACCGGAATCCAATGGCACTGTTAACCCCGGGGAATTGCGGTAGAATTGGGCGCCGCCGTACCACCATAATAGTAGGCTCGTGCCTGCAGAATCCAGACCTTGGGATCAATAATGGACTTAAACGCCATCCGCGAACTGGCCGACCACGACATGAAGATGGTCAACCAGATGATCTACGACCAGCTCCACTCTGATGTGGTGCTGATCAACCAGCTTTCCTTCTACATCATCAACGGCGGCGGCAAGCGGATGCGGCCCCTGCTGGCGGTACTGGCCGCCCGCGCGGTGGATTACCAGGGCGAAGACCACGTCAAGCTGGCCGCCATCATTGAGTTCATCCACACCGCGACGCTGCTTCACGATGACGTGGTGGACGAATCCACCATGCGTCGGGGCCGGGAAACCGCCAACGCCCTGTTTGGCAACCAGGCCAGCGTTCTGGTCGGCGATTTCCTCTACACCCGCTCGTTCCAGATGATGACCGAACTGAAGCGCCCGAAGGTTCTGGAAGACCTGGCCGACGCCACCAACGTGCTGGCGGAAGGGGAAGTGTTGCAGCTGATGAACTGCAACGACCCCAACACCACCGAAGAGAGCTACATGCAGGTGATCTACTGCAAGACCGCCCGCCTCTTTGAAGCCGCCACCCACCTGGCTGCCGTACTGGCGGATCAGCCCGCCGAGGTGTGTCAGGCGCTGTCCGATTACGGCCGTTACCTGGGCACCGCGTTCCAGCTGGTGGACGACGTCCTGGATTACACCGCCGATGCGGAAGAGCTGGGCAAGAACCTCGGTGACGACCTGGCGGAAGGCAAGCCGACCCTGCCGCTGATCCACGCCATCGCCCACGCCCCCCAAGCCCAGAGCCAGCAGATCCGCTCCGCCATCGAGAACGGCGGGTGTGATGAGGTGGACGAGGTGGTGGCCACGCTGAACCAGGTGGGCTCCCTCGAGTACACCATGCAGCGTGCCGTCGAAGAGGCCGACAAGGCGATTGACGCCCTCTCTGTGCTGCCTGAGAGCCCCTACCGGGATGCCCTGGCCTCGCTGGCCCGCATCGCGGTTGAGCGACGCAACTGAGCGGGCCTGCCGCAGCCACAAAAAAAGCGCCCCGAGGGGCGCTTTTTTGATGCGTCCGGCTTAGCCGTTCACAAACTCTTCGCCGATGCGGATGTCGCCGCTCAGGGTCTCCAGCATGCCGTCCAGCGCCTGCTTCTCAAAGGCACTCAGCTCACCGTAAGGCAGCACCTTCTCAACGCCGTTGACACCCAGCTCAATCGGCTGGGCAAAGAAACGGGTGTGCTCGCCAGCGCCTTCGACGTAGGCGCACTCCACCACGCCCTTCTCGCCCTGCAGGGCACGCACCACGGACAGGCCAAAACGGCAGGCAGCCTGGGCCATGGACAGGGTGGCGCTGCCGCCACCGGCCTTGGCTTCCACCACTTCGGTGCCGGCGTTCTGGATGCGATGGGTCAGGCTGGCCACCTCTTCGTCGGTGAAGGTTACGCCTTCAACCTGGGACAGCAGCGGCAGGATGGTGACGCCACTGTGGCCGCCGATGACGTTGATCTTCACTTCGTCCGGGCTCAGGCCCTTGGCTTCGGCGATGAAGGTTTCGGAGCGGATCACGTCCAGGGTGGTCACGCCGAACAGCTTGTTCTTGTCGTAGACGCCCGCGTTCTTCAGCACTTCAGCGGCGATGGCCACGGTGGTGTTCACCGGGTTGGTGATCACGCCGATGCAGGCTTTCGGCGCCACTTCAGCCACTTTGCCCACCAGGTTACGAATGATGCCGGCGTTCACGTTAAACAGGTCGGCACGGTCCATGCCGGGCTTACGGGCCACACCGGCGGAGATCAGCACCAGATCGGCGCCTTCCAGGGCCGGAGTCGGGTCTTCGCCCGCGTAGCCCTTGGCGTTGACCGCGGTCGGGATATGGCTGATGTCTACCGCCACACCGGGAGTGACCGGAGCGATATCATAAAGGGCCAGATCGCTGCCCTTGGGCAGATTCAGCTTCAACAACAGGGCCAGAGCCTGTCCAATGCCGCCCGCGGCACCCAGTACTGCAACTTTCATCGTATTCTCCATCTTTCCGTTGATGTGACGTGGATCATCTTT
>CAZWED010000462.1:0-2209 GCA_964632645.1 uncultured Ferrimonas sp.
GTGACCTGCAAGGAGATGATCGAGCACGTGCCGGACCCGGCCTCCGTGGTCAACGCCTGTGCACAACTGGTGGCGCCCGGCGGACACCTTTACCTGTCCACCATCAACAAGACGCCCCTCGCCTATCTGACCACCATTGTCGGGGCGGAGCAGGTGCTGAAAGTGCTGCCGAAGGGGACCCACGATTACAACAAGTACCTGCGTCCCTCCCAGTTGATCGCCTGGTGCGAACAGGCCGGTCTGAAGGTGCGCCACGCCGACGGCGTGCGCTATAACCCGCTGACCCAGACCTTCAGCATGACCTCCTCCATGGCGGTCAACTACATGATCCACGCCTACAAGCCGGAGGCCTGATGTCGATTCAGGGGGTTTTGTTCGATCTCGACGGCACGCTGCTGGACACGGCGCTGGATCTTGGCGCCGCCGCCAACCGTGCCCTCGCCCGTTACGGCTATCCGCCGTTGTCCGATGCCCACGCGTACCAGTACAGCTCCCACGGCAGCCGGGGACTGTTGCGCGCAGCGCTGGGGCCGCTCTTTGAGCGAACCGATTACGACCCCCTGAAGACGGCATTGCTGGACGCCTACCTGGCAGCGCTCTGTGTCCACACCCGTCCTTACGAAGGGATCACCGAACTGCTGTCCGGCCTGAATGATCGGTCAGTGCCCTGGGGGATCGTCACCAACAAGCCCGGTTGGCTGACCGACCCGCTGCTGGCCCAGATACCGCTGTTTGCCAACAGTCGCATCAACATCAGTGGCGACACCTTTGAGGTGGCCAAACCCCATCCCAAACCGTTGTTGGCTGCCGCCGAGTCGTTGGACGTTGATCCCGGCACCATTCTCTACGTCGGCGACGCGGAGCGGGACATGGAGGCCGCTCAGAGCGCGGGGATGCGAGGCTGCGTCGCGCTTTGGGGTTATTTGCGACCGGAAGACCGGCCCCGCGAGTGGCCCGCGGAATGGTTCTGTGACTCCCCCTTCGAGCTGGTGAGCAAACTCGGGTTCGATGACTGAGAAATACGCAAACGATCCGCCGGATCGTTTTTTTTTGCCAGGCCATTCCAAAGTGGGAAAAGGGTGTGCTAGGGAAGCGTTTGCGCCCCCTAGCGCCGTTAGCGGGTTAGGCGCTACTAACCCGCTGAGTTTGGTCTCAGCTTACCCACAAATTTGTCCACAGCCGCGCCTCTTGAACCCACCCCAAAACCGCCCTATCTTGTAGTCATTAAATGGCGGTCACCTATATATTGTGGTGACCAGGAGCACCAACACACTAGTCGGCACCGCAGTTTGGTTGCCTCTTCAGACTTGATGGACTGGAGAGCGTTGGCACCGGACGCACGCCGCTTTTTGTGTTTTATGGGATCAACCACGGACCAGAGCACAGGGCATGAACAGTAACCTACTCGTGACGAAACGAGATGGTCGGAAGGAACCGATCGATCTCGAAAAGATCCACCGCGTCATCTATTGGGCCGCAATGGGGCTTGATAACGTTTCCGTTTCCCAAGTGGAACTGGCAGCCCAGATCCATCTCTACGATGGCATCGAAACCGAAGCCATTCACGAGACCCTGATCAAGGCCGCTGCCGACCTGATCAGCGCGGACAACCCGGACTACCAGTACCTGGCCGCGCGCCTGGCGGTATTCCACCTGCGCAAAAAGGCGTTTGGCCAGTTTGAGCCGCCGCACCTGTACGATCACGTGGTCAAGATGGTGGAGACGCGCCGTTACGATGAACACCTGCTGGCAGATTACTCCCGCCAGGAGTTCGATGAACTGAACGCCTACATCGACCATTGGCGTGACATGAAGTTCTCCTACGCCGCCATCAAGCAGATGGAAGGCAAGTACCTGGTGCAGAACCGGGTCACCGGAGAGGTTTACGAGAGCGCCCAGTTCCTCTACATGCTGGTTGCCGCCTGCCTGTTTGCCGATTACCCGAAAGAGGTGCGTCTCGAGTACGTAAAACGGTTCTACGACGCCACCTCCAAGTTCAAGATCTCGCTGCCCACCCCGATCATGAGCGGTGTGCGCACCCCTACCCGTCAGTTCAGCTCCTGCGTTCTGATCGAGTGCGGCGACAGCCTGGATTCCATCAGCGCCACCTCCACCTCCATCGTCAAGTACGTGAGCCAGCGCGCCGGGATCGGCATCAACGCCGGTCGAATCCGTGCTCTGGGTAGCCCGATCCGTGGCGGTGAAGCGT
>CAZWED010000463.1:0-2208 GCA_964632645.1 uncultured Ferrimonas sp.
CGGCCGTTGCCAGGGCGGCGTTGGTCGGGTTGTCGGATGCCGAGCCCCACTTGGTACCCATAACGTGGTAGGCGCCGTGGTAATCGACCGAGAGCACGTCCTGTTTGGACAGGATGTTGCGGTCGGCTTCGATGCGCAGATCCTGCTGCACACCTTCCAGGATGGTGCCCGACTTGGTGAGGAAGCAGCGGAACTCGCTGACGTGGGTGCTGGTGCCAGGGCGAACGGTGTTCACCGCAGGATCCATGATCACGCGGCAACCAGCGAATTCGCCGATAGCGCGGGCTCCGACGCCCACACCGCCGCCGCCCCAGGTCACGGCGCCAGAGGCTGCCAGTGCACTGGTGCTGAAGGTCAGCAGGCCAACCTGGTACAGATAGAAGCCCACGGAGGGGTGGACCACCAGGGTGTCCAGCTCGTCGCCGCGCTCGCCCAGGACGGAACGAGCCTTGGCCACGGTGGCGGCGGTCAGATAGTTGGCTTCGCCTTGGCCGCTGGTAGCAGCCACAGCCACGTCCAGCGAGTGGGCGGACAGAGCGGTGCCAAACAGACCGGCAAGCTGGGAGAACAGGCGGGCGCTGTTCAGCTTGTTGATAGCATCAGCAAGCTGGTTGCGGATGTGAAGCATCGGGTCTTCACCGGCCGCAAGCATCGCCACGTCGTCCACGGCGTAGGCAAAGCCACGGTGGATGATGGAGGCGATCTGGGTGGCAGTGCCGATCTTCTGAGGGGTCAGGTAGCCGGCAGTGCTGGTGCCCCAGCTGGCGGTCCCGTCCATGATCTCCTCAGTGGGAGCCACGGGGTTGAACTCGGGCACTTGGATGCGGGTGCCGCCTTCGCGGGCATCCAGCAGGGAGTTGCGAACAACAGCGCCGCTCTTCAGGAACAGGCTGCGCTCTTTGATTGCCTCAGACACATAGGTGCTGAGATTATTCCTTTTTACGATGTCCGCGAGAAGGACACCGCCGGAATAATTCTGAAATGGTGCGGCCATTTCAAACTCCAGGGGGATTGGTTTGCGGGGTCCAAGTCACGGACTTGGTAATGGGTTGCACCACGGGTGCCTAGTTAGACTCCTGCTTCCCTCTTCAGCACAGCTGCGAGTTCAGGATCCTGACTAGAAATTAGCATCTGTTGTGTGAGGTTGACGGCACCTTCTTTCCAGGGATTGTTCATGCCTGGTGCAACAACAGATGCAGGGTTGGGCTTAGCGCCCATACCAGCGGCGGAGCTGGGTTTGAAGTGGTGTTCAAAACCAGAGCCAGGGTTCTTGAGGTTGGCGAGATAAGCAGTTAGGTCCTGCTCCACGCCGCCGTTCAGGATTACGACGCTGCCAGTGTCGTTTTTGCGGATGTTTGACTGCAGAAGTTGCAGCATTTGTTCCGCATTGATTGCTCCAGCCTGGCTGATTGCGGCCATCGCTTTGGTGCGGACGGCGGCGTTTTCGTTGCTTTGGCGGAGATCTTCTAGTTGGCGCTGGAGGTCAGCGATTTGCTGGTCTTTTTCCTGGCCAGTGCGGTTGGCCTCTTCCCAGAGGTCTTTCCATTGGCCTTGGTCTTCCAGCGTCTTGCGGCGTTGGTCGTCCTGCTTTTTGTAGACCTCATCAAGCTTGGCCTTGATGCCTTGGAATCGTTCCTCGGCTTCGGCGGCTTGGTTTCTTAGGGCTGCAAGCTGGGCTTCGTAGTCCGCTTTGATCGCGGATGAAGCATCAGGTTGGGGAGCGGTGTCGACTCCAGCCACGGGCTGGTCAGGAGTCACCACGGGTGTCTCCTGGATGACTTGCTCTTCCATAATCAAAATTCGTACTCAGCAGTTTGTGGAAGGGTCTCTTCGACTTTGGAGCGGCGCTTTGGCTTGGGGGGTTCTGCAGGTTTTTCGGGGACAGTAGGGCCACGTCCCACGTAGGCATCAGTCAGATCCACAAGTTGCCACTTGTAGCTGCCGTCCGGTTGCAGAACTTTGTCTAGCGATTGAGCCATGACAAAGGTTTTTAGTTGCTTTTGTAGTATAGGACAGGTCAGTCGGAACTTACATCTACGTCGTCTTCGCTCGCTTCGGTGGGATCATCTTGCGGTAACGAGCCCAGTTCCATCGAAGGCAAAATTTCGCCTTGGGTCAGGATGGCGCGGACCTCTTCCAGGGTGATCACGCCCTTGTCGAAGAGGGCGGTGATGGCGGTGACGTCTTGGCCGATCAGGCGGTCAATGT
>CAZWED010000464.1:0-2193 GCA_964632645.1 uncultured Ferrimonas sp.
TGCTGCTCCGCCGCCTGGTAACCGCCGGGATCGGTACGGGAGCCGGCGCTGATCTGGGAAACGCCCAGCTCCAGCAGCTCTTTGCGCAGCTCGGCGCTCTCCCGGGTACTCATGATCAGGCCGGTATAGGGCACCGCCAGGCGGGTGATGGCGACGATGCGTTTGAAGGTCTCGTCATCCACCTCGTACGGAGGCCGCTCCGACAGCTCGGAGCCGTGCGCCGGTTCGATACGGGGGAAAGAGATGGTGTGGGGGCCGACGCCGCAATCCCGCTCCAGCACTTCCACATGACGCAGCATCGCCAGCAGCTCAAAGCGATGGTCGTAGAGGCCAAACAGGGCGCCGATGCCGACGTCGTCGATGCCCGCTTCCATGGCGCGGTGCATGGCGTACAGGCGGTAAAGGTAATCGGTCTTCTGTCCCTTTTTGTGGACGGAAGCGTAGGTCTCCGGATGGTAGGTTTCCTGGAAACACTGATAGGTGCCGATGGCCGCCGTCTTGAGCACTTTGAAATCGTCAATGCTCATCGGCGCACAGTTGACGTTGATGCGCCGGATGTTGCTGCCCGGGGCCAGCTTCACCTCGTACATGGTCCGGATGCTGTCCACGATCGCCTGCACGTTGTTGCGGGGGTGTTCACCGTACACCGCCAACAGGCGCTTGTGGCCCATTCCCAGCAACACTTCCACCTCCTTGCGGATCTCATCCTGCTTCAGCGTCTTGCGCTTCAGCCCCTGGTTGTCGGCGTTAAAGCCGCAGTAGCTGCAACTGTTGGCGCAGTGGTTGGACACGTACAGGGGGGCAAACAGCACGATGCGGTTACCGTAGATGGTGTCCTTAACCTGGCGGGCCAGTTCAAACAGCTGCTGGTCCAGATCCTGGTACGGGTTCTGCAGCAGGATGGCGACGTCAGACTGGCTCAGTCCTTCGCACTTGGCCGCCTTGACCAGCACCGCCAGCACCGCGTCGCGGCTCGGGGTGGCGTGGTCATTCAGGGTGTTCCAGATGGCATCGGCGTCAATAAAGCTGGTGGTGGGGTCGTATTCGCGGATGTGCAATTCGTGGTGCGCAGACATGAAAACTTCTCAGATCGACAAGGTGTCAAAAAACAGCAGTCAGAGACCTGACTGCTGTCTGTGGTGTGGCTCAGTTGCGGAGGATCACTTGCTGGCTTCGCCGTTGGCGTGCACCGGAACGATCTCCTGCTCAACCCACAGCGGTGTGTACTCGGCGGCATCGTGGTAAGGCACTTTGCCGTGAATCATCATCGCTTTGAAATCGTCGAAACGGTACACCGCCAGTAAGGCGGTCAGCACCAGGCCGGAGACCAGGTGGCCCATACCCAGCACGTAGGTCACGTCACGGGGCATCGCGTGGGGCAGCAGCCACAGCGCCAGGCCGGAGAAGATCAGGATGGTGCCGCCAATCAGTACGCAGGCGCCAAACAACTTCTGGCCGGAGTTGTACTTGTTCATCGGCGGAACCGGAACCTTTTTACCCAGCAGGAACTTCTGCGGGTAACCGCCCAGCACCATGAACCACTTCACGTCGCGCTCGGAGAAGGAGAACACGCGGGCAACGAACAGCACCACGCGATCAAAGGCGATCAGGGTGAAGGCGATGGCGTCCAGCGCCATCACCACGCCAGCCACAATGTGGATGTCGTAGGTCAGGGCCATGCCCGCTTCGGACAGGGGCTTAAAGAACAGGATCAAACCGGTTGCGGCCAGGGGCAGGAAGCTCAGCAGCAACACGTAGTGGAAAACACGCACGCTCAGGGGGTGCTTGAGAATGGGACGGGTGTCGTGACTCATGGTTACTCCCTCAACCTTTCAGTTTGGTGCGATCAACAAAGTGGGTGTGCAGCAGCTCGTGGGACAGGTGTCCCAGCGGCTCACCACCAAACTCTTCGTAGTACTTGGCCACGGCCGGGTTGGCGTGGCTGACCCGCAGGGCGGCGATGGCGTCGTCTTTGTACAGGCCCGCGGTACGGGCTTTGATGTACTCGTTACGGTTCTGGATGCGGCTGGCGATCCAGCCGATCGGCAGGGCCAGGGCAGCCATAAAGGCCGCGCCGACCGCCATAAAGCGGCGACGGGACAGGAAAAAGCTGTCTTCAACGAATTCGTAGGTTTTCTTGCTCATCATACTGTCCTATCAGAGGGTACCGACCCAGGAGGAGCCACTGCGATC
>CAZWED010000465.1:0-2192 GCA_964632645.1 uncultured Ferrimonas sp.
CCAACGATCACCACCTCCGTAGGAGGTGGTTTAAGACTCACAACAAAAAAGGGCGCCGACCGGCGCCCTGATGATTCTGCTGTCAGGCGGCTTATTCGGCCACCAGCCAGTCCAGCGTGTACCCCGCTCTGGGAGACTGGCCGAGCTTTTCGACCAGGTAGGGCAGCAGCTCTGCCATCTGGCCTTCCAGTTTCCACGGTGGGTTGATGACGATCATGCCGGAACCGGTCATGCCGCGTTCTACGTTGTCCGGCTGCACCCGCAACTCAATCTTGAGGATTTTGCGAATGCCGGAGGCCTTCAGGCGACGCTCAACAAACTCGATGTCCTGACGGAACACCACCGGATACCACAGCGCATAGGTGCCGGTGGCCCAGCGTTTCACCGCTTCCTCCACCCCTTTCACCAGATCACGGTACTCATCCTTCAGCTCGTAGGGCGGGTCGATCAGCACCACACCACGGCGCTCTTTCGGCGGCAGGTTGGCCTTCAGGCACTGGTAGCCGTCCTCCCGGGCGATGCGCACCCGCTTATCTCCAACAAACTCCTGCACCAGGCGAGGATGGTCGGAGGGGTGCAGTTCCGTCAGCATCATTCGATCCTGCGGACGCAGCAGGGCCGAGGCCAGCAGCGGGCTGCCGGGGTAGTAACGCAGGTTGCCGTTCGGGTTCAGCGCTTTAACCGCTTTCAGGTAAGGGTGTAAGGCCTGAGGGCAATCCTCCCCCCACAGACGGCCGATGCCGTCCACGTACTCCCCGGTTTTCTCGGCGTGCGCGTCGTTCAGGTCATAACGGCCCGCACCGGAGTGGGTGTCATGGTAGACAAAGGCTTTGTCCTTGCCTTTGAGGGCTTCCAGGATCAGGGACTGAACGCAGTGTTTCAGGACGTCGGCGTGGTTGCCGGCGTGGTAACTGTGGCGATAGGAGAGCATTGGGGGGTCACTTTAACTTGTTGCTAGGCGCCTATTATCACCGAAGCGGGCCGCCGGCGCCGAACTTTTTCCGGCGCATCGGCGGCTTTCTCCCCACCAGACCTTCACTCCGCCGTCGTATCAGAGCTCTGGCGGCGCAGTTGCGCCAGCGTGGCCTCAATGCGAACCACCAGCCGCTGTCCCGGCGAAACACCGAGAAAGTGCAGCTCCCCCCGTATCGCTTCCAGCAGCGAGATCAGTGCTTCGGTGCTCACTGCGGTGTCGGGACGGGCGTTCGGCTCAGTCACGAAACGCCTCATCCGGCATGCGGCTTCGTACCTGTCTCAACAGGGTCTGTTCCTGGTCCAGCGCCTGTGCCATTTCCTGAATCACGTCGTAGAAGGGCCGGGACTTGGCGTGACCCAGGGCAAAACCTTCCTCTTCAAACCGATCGGCCAGGTTGATCAACTTGTCGGGGGCCCCCGCCTGTCGGCAGGATTCCGACAACAGCGCCCCCAACTTCTTCAACTTGCCCCCCATCTCACTGGCGCTGTCCACCAGCGCCTTGGTCTCGTCCAGTTCTCCAATCAGCTCCGCCACCTGTGCCCGTTGGTCGATAAAGGTGCGGCGGTTGTCGGGCTGCATAAAGTAGTCGGCCACCACATCGGGGGAGAAATCCCCCTCCACCTCGGAAAAGAGGGTTGGCATGCGCGCATCGATCGACTCAAGCTGCCCCAGCGCGCGCTGGTATTTCTTCAGAATGCGGGTGCGGTACTCGTCCAACTGGCGAAAGCTGGACTCCTGACAGGCTCCCGCTTCAACGGGAGTGGGAATGATCAAAAACAGGCAGACCAGACTGAGGAACACAATCCGGGTGTACGGGAACGGTTGGCGTGGCATCTTTGCCTCCTTTGCCCACGGCGAACTCCATGCAAACGTGGCCCCACCCGCGCCGCTGGCAGCGGGAGAACATTCCATGACGAATGCCCGGCCAGGGTGACCACGCGACGCCCGGCATGGGACACCGCCGAGGCGCTTCCATGTCCCTATCCCTGCTCGCCACCGCTTGTTTCACCATACCCTGCCAGCCGACAGATACCTTGTTTGTGATCAACCTTCCTGCACCGTTTGACGACGCCAGTATGGGAGGAGGAACCCCTGAACCCTTGCGGCCCCGGCAATATCTACCCTCCATTCGCTCAGATTCGCCACCCGTGGAGGAAGCAGCACAAAAAAGCCCGACACACTGTGTCGGGCTTTTGAGGTTCAGGCGGTGACCATC
>CAZWED010000466.1:0-2190 GCA_964632645.1 uncultured Ferrimonas sp.
GGGGATAACGGCAGTGGCAAAACCAGTGTGCTGGAAGCGATCTGGTTTCTCAGTGTCGGTCGCTCTTTCCGAACCCACCTGGCCCCTCGTGCCATCCGTCACGACCAACCCAACCTGGTGCTGTTTGCCCGTACCACCGCCGGCGAAAAGCTGGGCCTGCGGCGGGGACGGGATGGGGACAGCGAGGTTCGGATCAACGGCGAGCGTCCCGAGCGTCTGGCCGAACTGGCCGCCTGCCTGCCGCTGCAACTGATCAGCCCCGAAAGCTTTGCCCTGCTGCTGGATGGCCCACAGGCCAGACGGGAGTTTATTGACTGGGGGGCCTTTCACAGCGACCCGCAGTTTATCGGGATATGGTCCCGCTACCGTCGATTGCTGAAGCAACGCAACCAGCTGCTGCGCCAGCAGGCGCCGGATCATCACTTCGCCATTTGGGACAAGCAGTTAAGCGAGTATGGTGAAGCACTGACGGCGATACGGAAACGCTGGGTAAGCTCGTTAAATGACGCATTGACGGGTATAATGAATCAGTTTTTGCCCGACCTTCCGATCCGGGTCAGCTTCAGCCAGGGCTGGGACAGCAAAACCCCGCTCTCGGCACAGATCCAGGGTCAATTGGAGCGTGATAAGCAGCTCGGGTATACGGTGTCCGGTCCCCATAAAGCGGACTTGCGTCTGCGGGTGGGGAACCTGCCGGTGCAGGATGGTTTATCCCGGGGCCAGCTGAAACTGTTGGTCTGCGCACTAAAGATTGCCCAGGGCAAAATTCTCGGGCAGAAGGAGAGTGGCCGAGGGTGCATCTACCTGGTGGACGATCTGGCTTCTGAGCTGGATGAGAGTCACCGCACCCTGTTGCTCGAACAGCTTATCTCTACCGGTGAGCAGGTGTTTGTCACCGCCATTGAACCGGACCAGTTGGCCATGATCCCGTGGGACAAACGGTTTCACGTGGAACAGGGTCGGGTAACCGAACAGAATTAATTAACGAGACAGGCGTAATGGCAGAAAATAGCTACGATTCCTCGAGTATTAAGGTACTCAAAGGCCTGGACGCAGTGCGTAAGCGCCCCGGCATGTACATCGGTGATACCGACGACGGTACCGGTTTGCACCACATGGTGTTTGAGGTCGTGGACAACTCCATCGACGAAGCCTTGGCGGGTCACTGCAGCGACATCGTAGTCACCATTCATGCCGACGGCTCTGTTTCCGTACAAGACGATGGCCGGGGTATCCCGGTAGACACCCACCCGGAAGAGGGGGTGTCTGCAGCTCAGGTGATCATGACCGTGCTGCACGCCGGCGGTAAGTTCGACGACAACTCTTATAAAGTGTCCGGTGGTCTGCACGGGGTGGGGGTGTCCGTAGTGAACGCCCTTTCCGACAAGCTGGATCTGACCGTGCGTCGTCAGGGCCATGTCCATGAGCAGACTTATCGCCTGGGTGATCCGGTAGCGCCGCTGAAAGCGGTGGGTGACACCGACAAAACCGGTACCACCATTCGCTTCTGGCCGAGCTCACAGATCTTCTCTGACACCACCTTCCACTACGAAATCCTGGCCAAGCGCCTGCGTGAGCTCTCCTTCCTGAACTCCGGCGTGTCCATCCGTCTGCTGGATGAGCGCGATGGCAAAGAGGACCACTACTGCTACGAGGGTGGCATCCAGGCGTTTGTTGAGTTCCTCAACCAGAACAAGACGCCGGTGCACCAGCAAGTATTCCACTTCAGTGTTGAGCGTGAAGACGGCATCAGCGTGGAAGTGGCGATGCAGTGGAACGACGGTTTCCAGGAAAACATCTACTGCTTCACCAACAACATCCCTCAACGGGATGGTGGTACTCACCTGGCCGGCTTCCGTGCGGCCCTGACCCGTACCTTGAACAACTACATGGACAAGGAAGGGTACAGCAAGAAAGCCAAAACCAGCGCCTCCGGTGACGATGCCCGGGAAGGTCTGACTGCGGTGGTCTCCGTTAAGGTACCAGACCCGAAATTCTCCTCTCAGACCAAAGACAAACTGGTTTCCTCCGAGGTGAAGACGGCGGTTGAACAAACCATGGGTGAGCAATTGCAGGACTTCCTGCTTGAGCATCCCAATGACGCCAAAACCGTAGTCAGCAAGATCATCGACGCGGCACGTGCCCGTGAAGCGGCGCGTAAAGCACGGGAAATGACCCGTCGTAAAGGCG
>CAZWED010000467.1:0-2169 GCA_964632645.1 uncultured Ferrimonas sp.
TGTGCGCCAGAATGATGGTGGGCCGGTTCAGCGCCGCGATCACGTTGGCCATGGTGAAGGTCTTGCCGGAGCCGGTCACCCCCAGCAGCGTCTGGTGCGCCAGGCCGGCGTCCAGCCCGTCGAGCAGTTTGGCGATGGCGCCGGGTTGGTCCCCGGCGGGTTGAAACTGGGATTGCAGCTTAAAGGGTCGACTCACGGACAGCCTCGGTTGGTTCGTCGCGGTTGCAGCACAGGTGGTACCAGACCCAGCGCCAGGCGATCAACGCGGTCAGCACATTGGCCACCGCTGCGCCGACAAAGACGCCGGTCAATCCCGCGAGTTTACCACCGATGTACGCCAGGGGCAGGTACATCACGAACAAACGGATAACCGAAAGCCCCAGTGCCGACAGCGGCCGATGCAGTGCATTGAAGCTGGAATTGGACAGGATGATCACCCCCTGCGCGCCGTAAGAGAGCGGCAGAATGCTCACCAGCAGAGTGATGGTGGCGGCCACCTTGGCGTCCTGGCCAAAGGCCTGGCCAATCCAACCGGAAGCCATCAGCAACAGCAGGTACACCCCGGCCTGGAACAGCAACACAAACTTGATGACCTGGCGATAGAGCAGCCGCACCCGATCATGATACCCCGCTGCCGCATTCTGGCTGATCAGGGGTGGCAGGCTCATGGACAGCGTCAGTACCACCAGGGTCGACAACGACTCCAGGCGGGTTCCCACCCCAAACGCCGCCACAGCGGACTCACCGTAGCCGGCCATAATGGCGGTCATCAGCCCCATCGCCAGAGGGGTCAGAATGTTGGCACCGGCGGCAGGCAAGGCGATGGAAAGGATCTGCCGGTATCCCTGCAATCGCTCGGCCCACTCCCGGAACCAGCCGACCGCCTTCATGCGAAACACCAGCATGTAGATGATCACCGCGCTGGACACCAGGTTGGCACACACCGTGGCCAAGGCGGCCCCTTTCAACCCCATTGCCGGCACCGGCCCCCAGCCAAAGATAAACAGGGGATCGAGCGCCGCGTTAACAAAGGCGCTGGCCGCCATCACCAGACTGGGCAGACGGGTATTGCCGTTGGCCCGCATCACCGCATTGCCAATCATCGGGAAGGTGATGAACACCACGCCCATCAGCCAGACGCTCATAAACTCGTTAATCAGGTCGAGGGACTCCCCTTTCGCCCCGAGCGCCCGAAACAGCCCGTCGTGCCCCAGCCATACCGGCAGCGCCAGGGCCAGCACCAATCCGGCGGACAGCACCAGCGCCGACCCGCCAAGGGCCCTCGCCCGCGCTTCTTCACCCCTGCCCTGAGCCGTCGCCACGGCCGCGCTGGTGCCGATGCCAAGGCCAATCACCACACTGAACAGGGTAAAGGTCACCGGAAAGGTAAAGGAGAATGCCGCCAACTCTTTGGTGCCGAGCAAACTGACAAAGTAGGCGTCCACAAAGTTGAAGGTCATCAACAGCACCATCGCCAGAAGCAATGGCCAGGTCATGCGGCGCAGATGGGCGATGACATCGCCTTGGGTCAGTTGGTGGACGAGTGGACGGGACACGAGGGCTCCTGCAGCGAGTCAAACGGCGACGATTGGATAACAACCAAAACTAATACACAACCCCGACTTCACAAAAAGTTGTAAAATTTCAGTTTTGCCGAGCTTTGGTCGTGGCCGAACACAAAATGCGCTAAGTTATTGTTTTATATGCGATGGTCAATTATGCACAATCGTTGCACAACTTGGCGAAAACCCTGTTCTGATGCGGCCTGACACCTTCATTCACGAGTTCATTAACACAGTTATCCACAAAATCAGTGGATAACAACGAAAAACCCAGACCGGTTCAGCGTCGCAGAAAGTCAACCCCTTTTTTGCGCCTGCCGGGTCAGGTCGATAAGAAAAACGTCATTCGTAACTCACTGACTACACCCCAGTTTCTCACTCCGATTCAAACCGAACTCGAAGCAAAAACCATCCGCATCTGCCGATGAAATAACCCCTTTGTGCACACGGTAGACAAACGGGCCTTAGGCCGGGGAATTTTTAGGGGGGGCTGTTGACTCCCCAAAGGGGGGCCATTAAGATGCGCTCCGTCCTTGAGAGGATGATGTTCCCCCTTAGTTCAGTCGGTAGAACGGCGGACTGTTAATCCGTATGTCGCTGGTTCAAG
>CAZWED010000468.1:0-2157 GCA_964632645.1 uncultured Ferrimonas sp.
GGCGGCTTCTATATCGGCCAAATCCTGACGACCGGCCTCCTCGTATTGCTTGATGGAGTCACGACGCTGCTTGACCATTTTGGTCAGGACTGCGGTGATTTCATCATCGCCGAGGGTGGTTTGAGTATCCACTTCCACCTGTTTGATGGCGGCCAGTGCCAGACGGATGGTGCCCAGGCGTGCCTTTTCGTTGGCACGCATGGCCGCCTTCTGGGCGTCTTTCAGCTGCTCGATCAGAGACATGATCAGTACAGACGAGTACGACGGGCGTTTTCGCGAGCCACTTTCTTAGCTTGACGCTTGGAAGCGGCAGCTTTAGCGCGCTTGCGAGCAGTAGTGGGCTTCTCGTAGTGCTCACGACGACGTACTTCAGACAGTACGCCTGCTTTCTCACAGGAACGCTTGAAACGACGCAGGGCTACGTCGAAGGGCTCATTTTCACGAACTTTGATTACCGGCATCTGCCTTTCACCTCGAAAAAAATTTCGGTTAGCGGCTGGTCATTCTTTGAGCAGCCGCAATTCAAAATGGTGCGAAATTCTACTCTGAACTCCACGGGCTTGTAAAGCCTGTCACCGGGGCGACTGGCTTAAGGATGATTGCAACGCTAGAATTGCGCCACTTTGGCCATAAGACGAGAGATTACCATGCGGGTATTGGGGATAGAAACCTCCTGTGATGAGACCGGGATCGCCATCTACGATGACGAACAGGGCCTGATGTCTCACGCGCTGTACAGCCAGGTGAAGCTGCACGCCGACTACGGCGGTGTGGTGCCCGAGCTCGCTTCCCGCGACCACGTGCGCAAGTTGGTGCCGCTGGTTCGCCAGGCCCTGGCGGAGGCCAAGGTCGACCCCGGCACCCTGGATGGGGTGGCCTACACCGCCGGCCCGGGCTTGATTGGCGCCCTGCTGGTGGGGGCCTGTGCAGGCCGTTCCCTGGCGTACGCCTGGGGCGTGCCGGCGGTGGCGGTTCACCATATGGAAGGGCATCTGCTGGCGCCCATGCTGGAAGACACGCCGCCGGAATTCCCCTTTGTTGCGCTGCTGGTGTCTGGTGGGCACACCATGCTGGTGCGAGTGGATGGCATCGGTCAGTACCAGTTGCTGGGAGAGTCGATCGACGATGCGGCCGGGGAAGCCTTTGATAAAACCGCCAAGCTGATGGGGCTGGATTACCCCGGCGGCCCGTTGCTGGCCAAACTGGCGGCACAGGGCACACCGGGACGCTTTAAGTTCCCCCGTCCGATGACCGATCGTCCGGGTCTGGATTTCAGCTTCTCCGGTCTGAAAACCTTTGCCGCCAACACCATCGCCGAACACGGTGAATCGGCGCTGCCGGACATCGCCCGTGCCTTCGAGGATGCGGTGGTGGATACCCTGGCCATCAAGTGTCGCCGTGCGCTGGATGAAACCGGGCTGAAGCGCCTGGTGATGGCCGGAGGGGTCAGCGCCAACCTGCACCTGCGGGCGCAGATGGAAGCCCTGATGGCAAAACGGGGGGGGCAGGTGTTCTATCCCCGTCCGCAGTTCTGCACCGACAACGGGGCGATGATCGCCTACGCCGGCCTGCAGCGCCTGAAGGCCGGTGAAACCCAGACCCTGTCTGTCAAAGGGCAGCCGCGCTGGCCGCTGGATACCCTGTCGGCTCCGGGCGCGGCCTGAGAGAAGCGGTAAGGATTAAGACGCCACGCGGGACTTACTCGGCGTGGCGTTTTTTTTGCCCCAGTTTGGGCTCGGTGCCTTTCCAGAGACGGACGATGTTGGCGCGGTGGCGCCACAGGATAAGCACGGCCACCAGAGTCACCGAGCCGGTGTACTGCGCTTTGAACAGGTAGGTGTAGAGCGGCGCAAGCAGGCAGGTGACGATGGCGCCCAGAGAGGAGTAGCGGCTGATCAAGGCGACCACCAACCAGGTGACGATCAGGGCGCCGGTCATGTCCCAGCCGATGGGGGCCATGGCGCCAAAGGCGGTGGCCACCCCTTTACCGCCTTTAAAGCGGAAGAACAGGGGGTAGATGTGGCCGAGACAGGCAGCGGCCCCCACCAGCGCCAGCGCCAGCGGATCAAGGCCAAGAACAGAACCGCCCCACACCGGAATGGTGCCCTTGAGGATGTCGAACAGCAGCACCAGAACAGCGGGAAGCGTGCCACCGAG
>CAZWED010000469.1:0-2154 GCA_964632645.1 uncultured Ferrimonas sp.
AGCGCTTCTTTGCTTTGCGAGAAGTAGAGACGGTCGCGGCCGCGGATCTCGAGCACGCCGTCAAAGGCGCCGGGGTATTGGCGGTAGAGGCAATCCAACAGGTAGACAAAGCGGCCTACTGCGCCTTTTTGGCGGGCCAGTTGCTCGTCTCCCAGCAGCTCATCAAACACACCGGACTCGGCCACCGCAGAACGCACCGGCGCCTCGGTCACCCCTTCCATCGACGGCTCGCTGATCCGCTCCGGGATCGACTCAGCCTCTGCGGTCACTTCCAGACCCAGCAGGCGACGCAGAATGTCCGAAGCGCTCTCACCGATCTGTTGGGTGTTGGAGGCGATGTAGCGGTACAGCTCGTCGTCGATCTCGATGTATTTCATTGCAGTCCTGTCAGCTTTTTTGCACAAAATCAGACGCATTATAACGAGCCAGTTGCCCGCCGACCACGGCAAAAACTTGCCAAGTTGTGTGCGCCATTGGCACAATCCGCCGCCGATTGCAGTGCGGCAGGAGGAACATGTGTCAATCCACTATGAACGCCATGGCCAGGGGCCAACCGTTGTCCTGATCCACGGTCTGTTTGGCGACCGGGATAACCTGGCCGGTCTGGGCCGGGCGCTGGAGGCCGAAGGGCTGGACGTGATCCGCGTTGACCTGCGCAATCACGGGCGCTCCCCCCACTACGACAGCATGACCTTTGCCGAGATGGCCGGCGACATTGAGGCGCTGCGCCAGTCCCTCTCCCTCGACCGCATCGCCCTGGTGGGGCACAGCCTGGGAGGCAAGGTCGCCATGACCTACGCCCAGGCCCATCCGGAGCGGGTCAGCGCTCTGGTGGTGGCGGACATCGCCCCAGTGGCATACCGTCGTCGCCACGACACCATCCTGGCCACCCTGGGCCGCATTGATGCCGCCAACCTGCCCTCGCGAAAGGCTGCCCAGCAGCAGCTGATGGAGGCCGGCATCGATGCCGGCACGGCCTTGTTCCTGACCAAGAGTCTGAAACCCCGTCCCGAAGGCGGTTTCTACTGGCAGATCCACCTCTCCGCCATTGCGGCCAACTACCCCAACCTGATTGCAGCCCTGCCGCAGGCGGCCCCCTGGCCGGGCCCGGTGCGCTTCATCAAGGGCGAGCACTCCGACTACCTGCTGCCGGCACATCAGGCGGAGGTCACCGCGCGCTTTCCCAACGCCGAAGCCCGGGTGATCGCCGGCACCGGACACTGGCTTCACGCCGAGAAGCCACAGCTGTTTAACCGGCAGGTGATCCAGTTTCTTAACCGCCATTTGAGCGGTTCCGGCCATAGTCAGGATCCGGCGGCTGTGCTATAGTGCGCGCCCTCAAAACGCCAGGAAGGTGACGACATGCTGGATATCCGATTCGAACAATTGGAAGCGCTGGGCCTGAATCTTGGGCTGGCGGCGATATTCTTCCTAATTGGCATGTCCATCAGGGATGTATTGAACAAGGGTAACGTGCCCCCTTTCGGGCGCTTTATCGTTTGGCTAGTGCTGTTTTTAGGCTGCGCCGGCTTCATTGCCAAAGGGGTGATTCAGCTCTTTTGGGAAGGCTCCGGCATCGGCTGACCGTCATAGACCATGGCAATCGAGAAAACCGACAGAACGACCCTGGACATGTTCGCCACGGAAAAACGCCGTGGCCGCCCGCGGACCAATCCCCTGCCCCGGGAAGAACAGCTGCGGATCAATAAACGTAACCAGATCCAGCGGGACCGCTCCCGGGGGCTCAAACGCATTGAGCTCAAGGTCTCAGAAGCGTTATACAACGCCTTGAATGACCAGGCCCTGGACAGTAATATCAGCCGCAGTCAACTGATTGAGTCCATCTTGCTGGCACAATTCAACTTGGACTCGGACCGCCCCTGAGGCGGAACATATTCACCAACAGATATAGGTATGCGAATGGCAAGCGTAGGTCTGTTCTTTGGCAGCGACACCGGTAACACCGAAGCCGTTGCCAAGATGATCCAGAAAAAACTTGGCGAAAAAATGGTGGCCGTAAAGGACATCGCCAAGAGCAGTAAAGAAGAGATCGACGAGTTCAGCCTGCTGCTGCTCGGGATCCCGACCTGGTACTACGGCGAAGCCCAGTGTGACTGGGACGACTTCTTCCCGGAACTGGAGCAGATCGACTTC
>CAZWED010000470.1:0-1875 GCA_964632645.1 uncultured Ferrimonas sp.
ACATTTGTTATATTTACAGATATCGATGGAACTCAAGCGGTAATGCATTGAGGATGCCATTGTCATCACCGGTTTCACCGTGGTGCACATCTTTATGGCAACGGTGCTGTCGGAGGGCGGCTTCCCGGCGATGACCAGTGGCTACGTCGACGAAAACTGGGCCAAGCAGCACCACAATGTCTGGTATGACGAGATCAAGGCCGATGGCAGCATCCAGTACAAACAGGGCTGACCCCGCGAACTGAGAGGCGTTCTTATCGTCGCTCACAATGCAGACAAAACCCCGCTCCGGCGGGGTTTTTTACGCCCTTTTTTCGCGTGATCTGGCCCGCAAAAGTGACATTTTGTGGGGTTGGTTTGACGGGGGGTGTCAACGTATCGAAATGACCATAAATGACCGGCAAAGAGGCGTCTTTTGATGAAGGATATTTTGGTGGGACAAAACGGCCCATGCTTTACAAAACCCTAACAGGTGGGGATTTTGCCCGGCATTTTTCGGCAATTTATCGCAAATTTCTTCGTGAGCCGGATCAATTTTCTCAAGTGCCCGGTAAGAGATCCTTAGCGCCGCTTATGAGTGGGTCGCCATATCGGCGCGCCCCGCTTCATGAACGACAAAGGATGATTATGAAAAACCAACCCTCTCTGGCTCGTCGCCAGTTCCTCAAGCAGGTGGCCACCGGCACTGCGGCTGGTGCCGCGGTGATGGCGGTACCGGCTGCCGTCGCACAGGCCGAGCCTGCTGCTGACGCCAAGAAAAAGGGCTACCAAGAGTCCGAACACGTTCGCAACTACTACGCCGCGGCCCGCGGTCTGTAAGGAGAACCGATGAAACTGACTCCGAACAAGCAAGCTGTTGCGACCAAGACCGACGCCCCGCTGGGCCTCAACCGTCGCCAGTTTCTGAAAAACGCCGGTATCACCACCGGTGGTATCGCTGCTGCGTCCATGCTGGGTGCGGGCATGGTGAAGCGCGTAGAAGCCGCTTCCCACGTTGACCCGAACGCCCCGACCGAAATCAAACGCACCGTCTGCTCTGCCTGTGCAGTAGGCTGTGGTGTGTACGCCGAAGTTCAGAATGGTGTCTGGACTGGGCAGGAGCCGGCCTTCGACCATCCCTTCAACCGCGGTGGGCACTGTGCCAAAGGTGCTGCGCTGCGTGAGCATGGCCACTCCATTAAGCGTGTTAAGTACCCGATGAAGCTCGAAGGCGGCAAGTGGAAGAAGCTGTCCTGGGAACAAGCCATCGAGGAAGTCGGCAACCAGATGCTGAAGATCCGCGAAGAGTCCGGCCCGGATTCCGTGTACTTCATGGGTTCCGCCAAGTTCTCCAACGAAGGTTGCTACATGTACCGCAAGTTTGCGGCCATGTGGGGTACCAACAACGTCGACCACTCCGCCCGTATCTGTCACTCCACCACCGTAGCCGGTGTGGCAAATACCTGGGGTTACGGCGCGATGACCAACTCCTTCAACGACATCCGTCACGCCAAAGCGATCTTCTTCATCGGTGCCAACCCGGCTGAAGCGCACCCGGTCTCCATGCAGCACATCCTGACTGCCAAGGAGCGTGGTGCCAAGCTGATCGTGATCGATCCGCGTTTCTCCCGTACCGCTGCGCACTCCGACCTGCACGTTGGCATCCGCCCCGGTACCGACATCCCGTTCATCTACGGCATGCTGAACGTGATCTTCGAAAACGGCTGGCAAGACCAGACCTTCATCGACCAGCGCGTCTGGGCGATGGACGAGATCCGTCAGGAAGCGGCCAAGTTCCCGCTGTCCGAAGCCGCCGAAGTGTGTGGTGTTGAAGAGCAAGCGATCTACAACGCGGCCAAGATGATGGCGGAGAACCGTCCGGGTTCCGTCGTCTGG
>CAZWED010000470.1:1894-2154 GCA_964632645.1 uncultured Ferrimonas sp.
ACACCCGTGCTTACTGTCTGCTTCAGCTGGCGCTGGGCAACATGGGCAAATCCGGTGGCGGTACCAACATCTTCCGTGGTCACGACAACGTACAGGGCGCGACCGACCTGGGTCTGCTGTTTGACACCCTGCCGGGTTACTACGGCCTGACCAGCGCCGCCTGGAAACACTGGACCCACGTGTGGGATCTGGATGAAAGCTGGGTGAACGGCCGCTTTGACCAGGGTGAATACCTGGGCAAGATGCCGCAGAACACCCCC
>CAZWED010000471.1:0-2138 GCA_964632645.1 uncultured Ferrimonas sp.
GGGCCATACACCATGTAGGAGTGGCCGGTGATCCAACCCACATCGGCGGTACACCAGTAAACCTCACCCTCACGGTAATCAAACACGTACTCGTGAGTCATGGAGGCGTACACCATGTAGCCGCCGGTGGTGTGCAACACGCCCTTGGGCTTACCGGTTGAACCGGAGGTGTAGAGGATGAACAGCGGGTCTTCGGCGTTCATCTCCCGCGCGTCGCAGTGCTCGGAGGCCACGCTCATGACGTCGTGCCACCAGATGTCACGGCCGGCAACAAAGTTGACCTGATCGTTGCCGGTGCGCTTGAGCACAATAACGCGCTCGACGGTGGTGACATCCGGATGGTCCAGTGCGGCGTCGACGTTGGCCTTCAGCGGCACCACACGGCCACCGCGAACCCCTTCGTCCGAGGTGATCACCACCTTGGACTGGCCATCGTTGATGCGGCTGGCGATGGAATCCGGCGAGAAGCCACCAAAGATCACCGAGTGGATGGCACCGATACGGGCGCAGGCCAGCATGGCCACCGCGGCTTCCGGCACCATCGGCATGTAGATGGTCACCACATCACCGCGGCGCACCCCCTGGCTGCGTAGGGCATTGGCAAACTGACAGACCTCACCATGCAGTTCGGCGTAGGTCAGAGTGCGCTGCTCGGAGGCGTCGTCCCCCTCCCAGATGATGGCGGTCTGATCGCCCCGGGTGTCGAGGTGGCGATCAAGACAGTTGTATGAGGCGTTCAGGGTCCCGTCATAGAACCACTTGATGTAAAGGTTGTGGTCATCAAAAGAGACGTCCCGGATCTTGGTGTAGTCCTTGAACCAGGAAATGCGCTGGCCATGTTCGCGCCAGAAGCCTTCAGGATTCACCACGGACTCCTGATACATCTTGCGATACAGTTCTTCGTTGATCTTGCTGCTCTCCGCCAGCTCGGGGCTGACGGGATAGAGAGACTGCGTACTCATCGGGATTCCCTCTCCTGAATTGGGCGTGTTCAAAGTTTTCCAGCCACACTCGGGTGGTGCCATTCGACCATCGTCTAGTCGGCGTGAGGCCCGTCCTCTTGTGAAACACTTTGGGGTCCAGGGGTTTACTGGCACACTGTTGGCAAAACCACCGTAACATCGGATGTTATGCTCTCTTCGCTGACCGTCATCATCGTTTCACTCGGCTACGTAACCCTGCTGTTTTTGATCGCCTGGCTGGGCGAACGTTGGGTCGGCAAACGTAAGGCCAGACTGGGCCCCTGGGTCTATGGCCTGTCATTGGCGGTGTACTGCTCCTCCTGGAGTTTCCTGGGGACGGTGGGCCAGGCCAGCACCTCGCCCTGGGCGTTTCTGCCCATCTACATCGGCCCCATCCTGCTGTTTACCCTCGGCTTCGGATTCATCCGCAAACTGGTGATGGTGGCGAAGGCCCAGAACATCACGTCGGTGGCGGACTTTATTGCCGCCCGCTATGGCAAATCGCAGTTGCTTGCCGTTCTGGTGACGCTGATCGCCACCCTCGGGATCATGCCCTACGTGGCCCTGCAGCTTAAGGCGATGGTGTTTTCCCTGGGGCTGTTCGCCGATGACACCTTTATCGAAAACGACACTCTGGCGCTGCTGATCGCCATGACGCTGGCGCTGTTCGCCATTCTGTTTGGTACCCGCAAACTGGACGCGACGGAACACAATCCCGGGATGATCCTGGCGGTGGCCTTTGAGTCCTTCGTGAAGCTGTTCGCCTTCGTGCTGGTGGGCATGGTGGTGACTTTTGGCCTGTTCGATGGGCCCATGGACATTCTGCAGCAGGCCCGCAGCCAACAGGTGGCCCCGTCGATGGTGCTGGACCTGGCCGACATCGGCCCGGAAGTGCTGATCTCGATGGCGGCCTTCGTCTGCCTGCCACGCATCTTCCACGTGATGGTGGTGGAGGTGGAGCAGACGGAACACGTGGATCGCGCCCGCTGGATGCTGCCGCTCTACCTGATTCTGTTCTCCTGCTTTGTGATACCGCTGGCTCTGGCCGGTCGGGTGATGCTTGGCGATGCGGTGGCGGCAGACACCTACGTGATCAACCTGCCCCTGGCGATTGGCGCCGATTGGCTGGCGGTGATTGCCCTGTTGGGCACCATCTCCGCCGCCAGTTCCATGGTG
>CAZWED010000472.1:0-2113 GCA_964632645.1 uncultured Ferrimonas sp.
CGGAGATCAGCATGACGATCACGGTCAGACGCTTGGGGTTGATGCCGCCGTAGCTGGCTGCCGTCGGGTTGGCGCCAAGGGCGCGAATGGCGTAGCCCCAGCGGGTATGCCACAGCAGCAGCCAGACCACGACCAGCGCGGCCAGGGCGATAAAGAAGGAGAAGTTAAGCGGGCTCGGATCGAAGGCGATGCCAAACCAGCCCAGTACGTCATCCATCATCGGCAGGCGGGCGTTCTCACCGATAAGGCGGGACACCGCAGACATCTCACCGTCCGGCTTCAGCACGTTCACCATCAGGTAGACCATCAGGGAGGAGGCGATGAAGTTGAACATGATGGTGGTGATCACCACGTGGCTGCCACGGTAGGCCTGCAGGTAAGCCGGGATCAGCGCCCACAGCGCACCAAACAGCATGCCGCCGAGCATGGAGACCGGAAAGATCACCCAGAACGGCATGGAGGCGTCCAGTGCCAGACACATCAGGCCGGTGCCGAGGCCGCCGATGTAGGCTTGCCCCTCACCACCGATGTTGAACAGGCCGGCGGAGAAGGCCACCGCCACCGCAAGACCGGTGAAGATGAAGTTGGTGGCGTAGTAGAGGGTGTAACCCACCCCTTCCTGGTAGCCCAGTGCGCCGCGCAGCATCAGGGAGGCGGCTTCCACCGGATTCACGTCCACGGCGACAAACACCAGGGCAGATACGGCGAAGGCCAGCACCAGGTTCAGCAGAGGCAGCAGCAGGATGTTGATCCAGGCTGGCAGTTTGTTATTCGTCACAGGGTCTCTCCTGCTTTGAGTTCATCAGGAATGACGTTGGCCATCATCATGCCGAGGATCCGCTCGTTGGCCTTGTCTGCCGGGACTTCGCCGACGATGTGGCCATCGAACATCACCACGATGCGATCGGACAGGGCCAGGATCTCATCCAGCTCCACGGAGACCAGCAGCACGCCTTTGCCCTGATCCCGCATGTCGATGATGCGCTTGTGGATGTACTCGATGGCGCCGATGTCCACGCCCCGGGTGGGCTGACCAATCATCAGCACGTCCGGGTCCTGGTCCACTTCGCGGGCGATGATCAGCTTCTGCTGGTTACCGCCGGAGAACAGTGAAGAGCGCAGTTTCGGGTTGCGCGGGCGAACGTCCCACTCCTCCATCAGGTCGCGGCACTTGGCCTCGATCACCTTGGGCTTGGAGAGCACCGGACCGTTGTACTGGGCCTGCTCATGGAAACCCAGGATGGCCGATTCTTCAGCGGAGAAGCTCTTGATCAGGCCCATCGCCAGGCGGTCTTCCGGCACATGGCCGACCTTCATGGCGCGAACGGATTTCGGGTCGGACGGGGCGGTGGGGGTGATGAGATGCTGGCCGATGCGGATCTCGCCCTTGGTGGGCACCAGAATGCCCGCCAGCGCTTCCATCAGCTCGGACTGGCCGTTGCCGGATACCCCGGCAATGCCCACCACTTCACCGGCGCGGATCTCCAGATTAACGGATTTCAGCATGTCGACGCCGCGGCTGTCGGTGTAGGTCAGGTCGCGGGTGGACATCAGCACCTCGCCGGGGTTGGCCGCGCCTTTCTCCACTTTCAGGCGAACCTTGCGGCCTACCATCAGCTCCGCCAGTTCTTCCTTGTTGGTGTCGGCGGTTTTGACGTGGCCCACCATGGCGCCCTGGCGCATGACCGACACGTTGTCAGTGACCGCCAGGATCTCCCGCAGCTTGTGGGTGATGAGCAAAATGGTGACACCCTGCTTGCGCAGCGCGTCGAGAATTCGGAACAGGTGATCGGTTTCCTGCGGTGTCAGAACCCCGGTGGGTTCGTCCAGGATCAGCACCTTGGCGCCCCGGTACAGGGCTTTGAGGATCTCCACCCGTTGCTGCAGGCCTACCGGCAGCTCCTCAATGGTGGCATCCAGGGGAACGTCCAGCTGGTATTCCTTGGCCAGGCGGGTCAGCTCCTTGCGGGCCTTGCCGAGTGAGCTGGCCAGCAGTCCACCCTCTTCGGCACCGAGGATAACGTTTTCCAGCACGGTGAAGTTGTCCACCAGCATAAAGTGCTGGTGCACCATGCCGATGCCGGCAGCGATCGCTTCCCGGGAGCAGGTGATG
>CAZWED010000473.1:0-2093 GCA_964632645.1 uncultured Ferrimonas sp.
CTCTTCGATGAAGCTGATGTCGACGCCCTTCTCCCGGGCAAAGGCCACCAGATCGAGGATCTCGTCATCGTTGCTGCCTTTCATCGCCACGGTGTTGAGCTTAATGCGCTCAAAGCCCGCCTCAATGGCGGCGTCGATGCCGGCCAGCACCCGCTCCAGCTTGCCGTTGCGGGTGACCGCGGTGAAGCGCTCGGGGTCCAGGGTGTCGAGGCTGATGTTGATCCGCTTCAGGCCGGCGTCTTTCAGCGGCTGGGCGAATTTTTTCAGGCGCGAGCCGTTGGTGGTCAGGCAGAGGTCCTTCAGGCCGGGCAGGCCCGCAATCTGCTTCACCAGGTAATCCAGGTCGCTCTTGACCAGGGGCTCGCCCCCGGTCAGACGGATCTTATGTACCCCCAGTTCGGTGAACGCCTGGGCGATCTGGTGAAGCTCCTCAAGGGTCAGCACCTGGTCGCGGGGCAGGAACGTGGGGTCTTCATCCATGCAGTAGACACAGCGGAAATCGCAATGGTCCGTTACGGACATGCGCAGGTAGCTGATTTTACGTCCAAAACCGTCAATCAAAGCCATCGGCGTCTCCTACAGCAGATCGGCGAAAGGTTGTACCCAGACGGCATCGCCCGGGCGAACAAGGTCGACCGCTTCTTCAATCACGATCAGGCAGTTGGCTTGCACCATGGAGCTCAGGATGCCACTGCCCTGACTGCCGGTGGTACGCACCTCCAGCTGGCCACCAGCCCCCAGGGTGGTGATCCCCCGGCTGAACTCGGTGCGCCCGCTGCGGCTGCGCAGGGGTTCGCTGGCGATGGCCCGCACCAGGCGGGGCTGCCAGTCGGCTTCGCCGGCCAGTTTGCGCAGCGCGGGCTGGACAAACTGCATAAAGGAGACCATCACCGCCACCGGGTTCCCCGGCAGGCCGAAGAACAGGGCATTGCCGATGGTGCCGAACGCCAGCGGGCGACCGGGACGCATGGCGATCTTCCAGAAATCGATGGTGCCGAGGCGGGCCAGGGCGTCCTTGATGAAATCGGCATCCCCGACGGACACGCCGCCGGAGCTGATCACCACGTCAGCCTGGGCGGATGCCTGTTCCAGTGCGGTCACCATGGCGTCTTCGTTGTCTTCGATGATGCCCAGATCGATCACTTCGCAGCCCAGCTGCGCCAGCATGCCGTGCAGGCTGAAGCGGTTGGCGTCGAAGATGCAGTTCTGCTTCAGCGGCTGCTCCGGGGCACACACCTCGTCTCCGGTGGAGAAGATCGCCACTTTGGGGCGTCGCCACACGGTGGGTTGGGCCAGGCCGAGTGAGGCGAGCAGGCCCATCTCGGCGGCACGGATCCGGCTGCCCGCGTTCAGGGCGGTGGCCCCGGTGCGGATGTCTTCACCGGCCTGGCGCACGTTCTGACCCGGTTCAATCGGGCCCTCAAAACGCACTTCGCCGTTCTGCTCCTGGGCCAGCTCCCGCATGATCACGGTATCGGCCCCTGCCGGCAGCGGCGCGCCGGTCATGATCCTGACCGCTTCACCGGCGCCCAGCACGGCGTCGTAGGCGTGGCCGGCAAACACCTCTCCCACCACCTTGAAGGCGGCGTGATCGCTGTGGGCGATGGCGTACCCGTCCATGGCGGAGTTGGTGTGCTGGGGCACGTTGATGGGGGAGATGGCGTCCTGCGCCAGGATCCGGCCCAGTGCCTGGGTCAGGGGCAGGGTTTCGGTGTCGCGCAGTGGCGTCACTTTACTGAGAATGCGGGCCACACCCTGGTTCACCGACAGTTGCTTGCGCTCAACGCTGTCGCAACAGGGACCCAGTGGTGCGGGGGCCACCGGCGTCCAGAGGGCGATAAACTGCTGAATGAAGTCGGCAATGCCGTCGACGTCATTGATGGAGAGTTGGGGCAGGGCGCAGTCGGCGGGCAGCTGGGTGGCGTCGTCACAGGCGATCGCCTGGATCAGCGGGTCATGGGTAAAGACAAAGGGTTTGCCCACTTCCGCCCGGTGCAGCTCCAGCTTGGGCAGGGCGAGTTTCTTGAAGCCTTCCACCAGGATCAGGTCGATGCGGCTCTGGTCGATCATCGCCAGCAGCTCTTTGAGGTCCG
>CAZWED010000474.1:0-2069 GCA_964632645.1 uncultured Ferrimonas sp.
CAGGTCGACGTTCTGGGCCACCATGCGGAACTCCAGGGTCGCGGTCGCGCCCAGGATCTCCTTGGCCCGTGCGGTGTCCTGAACCCCGGGCAGTTCAACGGTAATGCGCTCGGCACCCTGACGCTGAACCACCGGCTCGGCCACACCCAGTTCATTCACACGGTTACGCAGAATGTTGATGTTCTGGTTCAGGGCGTACTCTTTGATCTCCTTGAGATAGGGCTCAGAGAGGGTCGCCATGATCACCAGCTCTTCCGGCTGGGTGAACACCAGGTTCGGGTTGCGGCCACGCAGGAAGCTGTTGGCCTGCTGGGCCACTTCCGCATCACGGAAACGCACCTCAACCGCATCGCCAACCACGCGGACGCCGGAGTAGCGCAGACGCTGCTCACGCAGGTCGGCGCGGAAATCGGTGACGATCTGTTCCTGCTGTTTGTGGACCGCTTCATTCATGTCCACTTCCATCAGGAAGTTCACACCGCCGCGCAAGTCCAGACCCAGCTTCATCGGGTTGCCACCCAATGATTTCAACCATTCGGGGGTGGCCGGCGCCAGGTTGAGAGCAACGATGTAATCGTTACCCAATGCTTGGGCTACCACTTCCTTGGCTTCGATCTGATCCTCGGCGTTGCTGAAACGCGCCAGGATCTGACCCTCTTCCATAACGACGCTCTTGGCCGCCAGCCCTTTCTCTTGCAGCGCAGACTGGACCTGGTCCAGCGTGGCACTGTCCAGTGCCACGCTCCGGGTTGCAGAGATCTGCAGCGCCGGGTCTTCACCATAGAGATTGGGTGCGGCGTAGAGCGACCCAATGGCGATCACGAAGATCACCATCAGGTTTTTCCACATCGGGTATTTGTTCAACACGCCGGTGCCCCTTAGTGTATTGGTGGTCTTATTCTTCTATTACAGAGACTTCACGGAGCCTTTCGGCAGAACCGCAGTGATGAAGTCTTTCTTGATGGTCACTTCGGTGTTCTCACCCAGCGCCAGCACCAGGTAGTCATCGTCAGCAGTCACTTTCACGATTTTGCCCACCAGACCGCCATTGGTCAGAACCTCATCGCCCTTGCTCAGGGACTCAACCAGGTTCTTGTGCTCCTTCACCCGCTTGTTCTGCGGACGCAGGATCATGAAGTAGAAAATCAGGCCGAACACCGCCAGCATGATGATCATCTCCATGCCGCCACCTTGCGGGGCGCCGGTATTGGCGTAGGCGTTTGCGATAAACATAAGCGTCAACTCTCTCGTTAGTTATTGTGATATCAATCGTTTAACGGCGGTACTTCCCGGCCTTGGCGGGCGTAGAATTCGGCCACAAAGTCGTTTAGGGTACCCTGCTCAATGGCCCCCCGCAAACCCTCCATCACCCGCTGGTAGTAGCGCAGGTTGTGGATGGTGTTGAGGCGGGCACCGAGGATCTCGTTACAGCGGTCCAGATGGTGCAGATACGCACGGGTGTAGTGCTTGCAGGTGTAGCAATCACACTCCGCGTCCAGCGGTGAGGTGTCATCACGGTGCTTGGCGTTGCGGATCTTCACCACCCCTTCGGTGGTAAACAGGTGACCGTTACGGGCGTTCCGGGTCGGCATCACGCAGTCGAACATGTCGACGCCGCGACGCACCCCTTCCACCAGGTCTTCCGGCTTGCCCACGCCCATCAGGTAGCGGGGCTTCTCTTCCGGGATCTTCGGACAGATGTGCTCCAGGATGCGGTGCATGTCCTCTTTCGGTTCCCCCACGGCCAGACCGCCAATGGCGTAGCCATCGAAGCCGATGTTCATCAGCCCGTCGAGGGATTCATCACGCAGGTACTCGTAAACGCCACCCTGGATGATGCCGAACAGGGCGTTTTTGTTGCCCAGTTTGTCAAAGGCATCGCGGGAGCGCTGGGCCCAGCGCAGGGACATGCGCATGGAGGTCGCGGCTTCCTCTTCGGTGGCCGGATAGGGGGTGCACTCGTCGAAGATCATCACGATGTCGGAGCCCAGGTAGTACTGGATCTCCATGGAGCCTTCCGGATCGAGGAAGATCTTGTCGCCATTGATGGGGTGGCGGAAATGCACGCC
>CAZWED010000475.1:0-2064 GCA_964632645.1 uncultured Ferrimonas sp.
TCGCCGACTGCGAGCAGGCCCACGGCATCGATGCGGTGGAGGAGTTGCTGGATTCCTGTCACGCCCTGATGAACTACGGCGTCGATCGCTACAAACGCCCGGCGGAGATCTCCCTGCGGGAGGAGAAACAGCGCCAGAAAGAGCGGGAGGAGTACCTGCAGACTCAGGTCAATGACCTGTGGCGTACCCTGCCCCAACGCAAACAGGAGGCACAAGAAGAGGATGAGATCCGATTCCCACCCGACCCCCAGGAAAACCTGCTCTACTTCATCGAGAAGAATGCCCCTCTGCTTGAGCCCTGGCAGAGGGAAGTGGTGCGCATCGTCCGCAAGATCGCCCAGTACTTCTACCCCCAAAAGCAAACCCAGGTGATGAACGAGGGGTGGGCCACCTTCTGGCACTACACCATCCTCAACCACCTGTATGACGAGGGGAAACTCTCGGACCGCTTTATGATGGAGTTCCTGCACAGCCACACCAATGTGGTGGCGCAGCCCGCCTACAACAGTCCCTACTACAGTGGCATCAACCCCTACGCGCTGGGCTTTGCCATGTTCCAGGACATCCGCCGCATCTGCGAAGCGCCGGAGCCGGAGGATCGTGAGTGGTTTCCCGATCTGGTAGACACCGACTGGCTGGACTCCGTGCATTTCGCCATGGCCAACTTCAAGGACGAGAGCTTTATCGCCCAGTACCTGTCACCCAAGCTGATGCGCCAGTTCAAGCTCTTCGGGGTACGGGACGACGACCGCAAGAACTACCTTGAGGTGTCAGCGATTCACGATGAACAGGGATATCGGGAGTTGCGGACGGCACTGGCCCGCCAGTACAACCTGAGCCACCTGGAACCCAACATCCAGATTTGGAACGTCAAGGTACGGGGTGACCGCAGCCTGATCCTGCGCTACACGCCGCAGAACCGGATACCGCTGGGGGACAATACGGAAGAGGTGATGAAGCACCTGCACCGGCTCTGGGGTTTCGATGTGCTGCTGGAGCAGGAGCAGGAAAACGGCAGCGTGGAGTTGATCGCACGCTGCCCGGAGAAGGGACGGGAATAATCAGATCTTGGTTTCGGCGATGTCCTTCGGCATGTCGCCGCGGATCTTCTGCCAGATCTTGCCTGAGCCCATACCGTACCGACGCACCAGCGGCATCACCGCCTCGTAGTCGCGCTTGGCCGCCAGCTCACCCAGCTCACGGTAGTAGGCGCGCGCCAGATCCCGCCCTTCCTGGCTGGTGAAGTAGTAGCGACCCACCCGGCTGTACAGCCCTTTAAAGCCGTTGAGGATCAGGGAATAAATGGGGTTACCGGACACAAACGCCACGGAGTGGTTAAAACGGTAATCAAAGTCCGCGAATGCGGCGCCATCTTCCGGCAATTCCGCCGCTTCCTGCACCAACTCCATCACTTTTTCAGGACAGTGACGCACCGCAGAGCGCAGGTAGATGCTGCTGATGTTGGTGCGGGCCGCCAGGAGCTGATCCATCAACTCAGGCACGCCATCCTGGTCAAGCCGTGCAATGGTTTCCAGGATGTTAAGGCCGGAGGTTTCCCAGAAATTATTCACTCTGGTCGGTTTTCCATGCTGAATGCTGAGCCAGCCATCGCGGGCCAGTCGCTGCAGCACTTCCCGCAAAGTGGTGCGGGTAACGCCGATCAGCTCGGACAGTTCACGCTCTGCGGGCAGGATCGAACCCGGCGGGAACTTGTTGTTCCAAATGGACTTTACGATGTACTCTTCGGCAAAGCCGGCCGGGCTTTGAGCTTTAATAATCATGGATGCGGCAGCCTGTTAATCATGTTATCGCTTCTAGTTGTCGGGTGATCATACCAGAGGGGGGTGAAATAGGAAGCCAGAGCCTTCCGAATCCTTCTGCCCTATCGGTTACAAAACCGCCAATGCTGGACACATTAACGTCATACAGCATCGCCCCTTGGTGACTAAATGTGCACAAGCAGTGACTTTGTGACTGCATTCGCATTAAGATCCGCCCTTAAAATCATAACATCGGCTCTTTCTGAGTCACTTACCAAGCCCCAGAGGAAGTCATGGCGGTTTC
>CAZWED010000476.1:0-2059 GCA_964632645.1 uncultured Ferrimonas sp.
TGGGTAACGTCACCTTAATGACCACGTACGGGTTCGCTCGACTCCGGGTGAACCAGAGGCGCCAGGCCATGGCGGGAAATCTGCTGGCCGGGGTAGTGGGCTGGCTGCTTATGGGTCGCCTCAAACGACTCTACAAGCAAATGAACCCCGACCAGTATAACGGCGCGTCTCTGTTAGGATTGCGCGGTATTGTGGTCAAGAGCCACGGCAATGCTGATCAAGCGGCCTTTCTGCGCGCCATCGAAGAGGCGGTGCTGGAAGTGTCCCGTCAGGTGCCGGGCCGAATCAAAAGCCGACTCGAGTCGGTGTTGTTGGATAAATCCTAAGTCTACTTATGTATACAAAAATTCTTGGTACCGGCAGCTATCTGCCGCCCCAGGTGCGGTCCAATGCCGATCTGGAGCGCATGGTGGACACCAGCGATGAGTGGATCCGCGAGCGCACTGGCATCCGCGAGCGTCGTATCGCCGGTGCAACTGAATCCGTGACCACCATGGGCCACGAGGCCGCCCTTAAGGCCCTGGAAGCGGCCGGCATCGCTGCCGAGCAACTCGATATGATCATCTGCGGCACCACCAGTGCCGACAACGCTTACCCCTCTTCTGCGTGCGAAATCCAGGCCCTGCTCGGGGCGCATGGGTGTCCTGCATTTGATGTGGCGGCGGCTTGCAGTGGCTTTATGTTTGCCCTGTCCATCGCTGACCAGTTCATCAAGAGTGGCCAGTGTAAGCACATCCTGGTGATTGGCGCCGACGCGCTGTCCCGTCACTGCGACCCGGATGATCGCACCACCCTGATTCTGTTTGGCGACGCCGCTGGCGCCGCCGTGGTGGGCGCCAGCGAAGAGCCTGGCGTACTCTCCACCCACATCCATTCCGATGGCCGCTTTGGCGACCTGCTCAAAACCCGTGTTCCCAAGCGCAACAAAGACGTTCAGCTGGAAGCGGAGCAGGGCGACTACCTCATTATGAAAGGCAATGAGGTGTTCAAGCAGGCGGTGACGCGCCTGGCGGAAGTGGTGGAACAGGCCCTCGAACACAATGGCATGGCCAAGAGCGACATCGACTGGCTGGTGCCCCACAACGCCAATTTCCGAATTTTGAAAGCCACGGCCAAGAAGCTGGCCCTGCCGATGGAGCAGGTGGTGATGACCCTGGAAGAGCACGGTAACACCTCTGCGGCTTCGGTACCGGTGGCGCTGGACATGGCGATCCGTGACGGTCGCATCCAGCGTGGCCAGACGCTGCTTCTGGAAGCTTTCGGTGCCGGGTTCGCCTGGGGCGCCGCCGTGGTCAAATACTAAGGAAGCCTTTTCATGACTCAGAACACCGCTTTTGTTTTTCCCGGTCAGGGCAGCCAGACCGTGGGCATGCTGGCCGAACTGGCCGCCGAATACCCGGTTATCCAGGCCACCTTTGCCGAAGCCAGCGACGCGCTGGGTTTCGACCTGTGGCAGATGGTGCAGGAGGGGCCGGCCGAGGCACTGAACAGCACTGAAAATACCCAGCCCGCCCTGTTGACCGCCTCCGTGGCGATCTGGCGCGCATACTGCCAGGCGGGCGGGGCAGCCCCGGCCGTGATGGCAGGCCACAGCCTGGGGGAGTACTCCGCCCTGGTGTGTGCCGGTGCCCTGCAATTTGAAGATGCGGTCAAGCTGGTCGCCCTGCGGGGTCGTGCCATGCAGGAAGCGGTGCCGGCCGGTACCGGTGCCATGGCCGCCATCATTGGTCTGGACGACGACGCCATTGCCAAGGCCTGCGCTGAAGCGGCCCAGGGCGAGGTGGTGTCTCCGGTGAACTTCAACAGCCCCGGTCAGGTGGTGATCGCCGGTCACAAAGACGCGGTTGCCCGTGCCGGTGAGGCCTGTAAAGCCGCCGGTGCCAAGCGTGCTCTGCCGCTGCCGGTGAGCGTGCCGTCGCACTGTGAACTGATGAAGCCCGCTGCCGAGAAACTGGCTGACGCCCTGGCCAGCATCGAGGTGTCTGCGCCGGCCATTCCGGTGATCAACAACGTGGATGTGGTGAAAGCGGATTCCGCCGAGGCGATCAAAGACGCGCTG
>CAZWED010000477.1:0-2026 GCA_964632645.1 uncultured Ferrimonas sp.
CCTACCCCTTCTTCTATCAGCCTCATCCTGCGTTTGCGGGGGCCACGGACGCCTGGCAGCCCGCCGGTGATACCCGGGTCGGCAATGACGTCTGGATCGGCAGTGAGGCGATGATTCTGCCGGGCATTCAGATCGGCGACGGGGCGGTGATTGCGGCCCGCGCGGTGGTGACCCGGGATGTGCCTCCCTATGCCATCGTGGCAGGCAACCCCGCACGGGTCATTCGTCATCGCTTTAATGAGGAACAGGTGGCCAGGTTGCTGGAGATGGCGTGGTGGGACTGGCCGGAGGCACAGTTGCAGACCGCTATGCCGCTGCTCTGTAGCGGAGAGGTTGATGCTCTGTATGCACACTGGCGCAAAACCTTGCCCTGACGGTTAATTGCCCCCGTAAGCGACTGTTCTTTCAGTACGGAAATGAAAGGGAATTACGCGCGCGGCGCGCAACAAATCGACGGCGCAAGCGAGAGGGAATCGGTATGGATTTTGACCATTGGTGACGGGTCCGTTGCGTGGGTTAGCGCTGCGTGTCGCCAATGTTGACCTGGCGTGTTGTAACGCGTGGAATTTGAGCGGTTTTTTCCGCCGTTGCGCCGGTCTCAGTCTGTCTGAACGGCACTGTGATCCAGCTCTCTCGACACTTTATCGAATGAAATTACCATCGATGCTAACTCTCTAGTTCGTGGTAATTTTTATGGAAGTTTTCATCAGTTTGCTGGGCATGGCGACCCTGATCGGCATCGCCCTGCTGTTCTCTGAGAACCGTCGCGCGGTGAGCGTGCGTACTGTCGGTGGCGCATTGGCGTTTCAGGTGGCCTTCGGGGCCTTTGTGATGTTTGTGCCGGCAGGTCAAAGCGTGCTGCAGGCTGCCTCCAACGGCGTGAACAGCGTCATCGGTTACGCCAACGCCGGCCTGTCCTTCCTGTTGGGCGACCTGGCCAACTTTAAAGTGGGCTTTATCTTCCTGTTCCACGTGCTGGGCCCGCTGGTGTTCATCAGTGCCCTGATCTCCGTCCTCTATTACCTCGGGGTTATGCAGAAGGTGATTGGCGGCATCGGTGGCGTTCTGCGCGCCATTCTGGGCACCTCCCGGGCGGAATCCCTGTCTGCCACCGCCAACATCTTTGTCGGCCCCATCGAAGCGCCCTCCATGGTGCGTCCGTTCGTGAACCGCATGACCCGTTCCGAACTGTTCGCCGTGATGACCGGTGGCCTGGCCTCCGTCGCGGGCGGCACCATGATCGGCTACATCTCCCTGGGCATCGATCCCAAGTACATTCTGACCGCCTGCTTCATGACCGCGCCGGCGGGCCTGCTGTTTGCCAAGTTGATGTGTCCGGAAACCGAAAAGGCGGAAGAGGACCTGAATAAGGTGGTGGACGAGGTGGAAGACAAGCCCGCCAACGTGCTGGACGCGGCCGCTGCCGGTGCCAGCATGGGGATGCAGCAGGTGTTGCAGGTGGGCGCGTTGCTGCTGGCGTTCGTCGCCCTTATCGCTCTGATCAACGGCATGATCGCCGGTGTGGCCGGCCTCTTTGGTTACGGCAACGGTGATCTCGCAGCGGCCTTCGCGGCCCTGCAGGCCAGCGCGGGCAGCCTGCCGGCGTTTACCGACTTTGCCAATGCCCTGGCCCAGACCAGTGGCCTGAATGCGGCCGACATCGGCCAGTGGATCACCAGCGTTGACCGTGACCTGCTGATCGAGCAACTGGGCACCCTGAACCTGGGTGACGCCCACGCCGCGGCCGTGCAGGCGGTCATCGGCGCTGCCGAAGCCAAGCTGCAACTGCAATCCATCCTCGGCGTGTTGCTGGCACCGCTGGCTTGGGTGATGGGGGTGCCGTGGGCGGAAGCCCAGGTGGCGGCCTCCTTCATTGGTCAGAAGCTGGCGATTAACGAGTTCGTGGCGTACGTCGATTTTATGGCCGTGTCCGACACCCTGAGCCCGAAAACCCAGATCATCGTGACCTTTGCGCTGTGTGGCTTTGCCAACTTTGGCTCCCTGGCGATGGTGATCGGCGGTCTGG
>CAZWED010000478.1:0-2023 GCA_964632645.1 uncultured Ferrimonas sp.
CTTCTGGATGGTGGTGTTGATGCCAACAAAGGTGTGGGCGTTCACCGCACCATCACCCACGGCAGCCCCCATGGCGGGCAGGACCGCCACTTCCGCGTTGGCGTAGATCACCTTCAGGTCCGGACGGTTGGCGGCCCGGATCACCTGCATGGCGAAGTCGTCATGGCCAACGCCATTGACCACAAAGGCGTCCATCTCCGCCAGCCGGCGCATATCCTGCGGCTGGGCCCGGTAGTTGTGGGGGTTAAACCCGGCGTCCACCAGCGGCAGAACGGTGGCTTTGTCCCCCACCACCTGGGCGACATAGCTGTAGTAGGGGTGCAGGGCAATGCCTACGGTCAGTTTGGCCTGAACCGGGTATGCCAGAGCCAGGCCGGCAAGCAAAGTCACGAGCGCTCGCATCAGTATTCCTTATCAGAGTGTGCACCGGGCGCCACCATCTGTTGGCAGCCGGTGTGTGTCAGGGTGTCCGCATCGAATTGACCGGGCGTGATGTCGCACAGCCAGAGCCGCGGGGCGGCCCGGGTGCTGTCCAGCAACAGGACGCGATCCTCAAGCCGGCCCAGGTAGTGACCCGAGGCGGGCCGCTGCCACTGGCCCCGGGTAAAGGGCGGCAGATGGCTGTCGGTCAGATGCTGGATGTCGGGCCAGGCGGCAGAGCCGGTTAACCCCGCATCCAGATTGTCCCGATGCCAGTCGCGGATCTCCTCATGGGCCAGTTTCAGATTGATAAAGGGCTCCACCAGGCTGGCAGGCAGATCGACATGGGTGATCTGGTGCGGGGCCAGACTGGACCGGACTGACCCGGCCTGATGGTGGGGCAACAGCAGGGCAGCGAGACCGACAATGGCCAGGATCGCGACGGCAACGTAGCGCCCCTCAGCCACCCCGTTATCCGGCACGACGTTCTGGGTGACAGCCATCAGCGCTCCCTCATCTCGACCACGTCCACTTCAACCGGCGACTCGTGGCCGGGGTCAAACACCAGGTAAAAGTCACCGGCCGGGGCAGCGAATTGCACTCGGGACTGCGCGTCCGTGCGTTCAATGGCGAGCAGGGTGTCGTCGTAGTCGAACAGCTTGATGTCGTAGTGGCTGGCCTGGCCGCCGTCGGTCCATCCGGTTTGGCAATGGATTTCGCTGCGTTGCTGTTCAAACCAGCACTCCATCAGACCGAAGTGGGCGGCGCTGGAGGCGCTGAACAGCGCCAGGGAAAGGGGCAGGGCGGTGTGAAACGGTTTCAGATTCATCGGGACTCACAAAGGGGGCGGATGCCCCCGAATTCGTCGGGTTAGTCCAGCTGGACTTCGAAAGTGACGTTGAGCATGACGCGATGGGCATCGGCCATGGCGTCCTGGTCCAGCGGCTGGGTGTGAGTGGCGGCGGCGATGTAGCGGCCAGCCTGGGGCGGAGTAAAGGTGACTTCGCCCCGGGCGTTGGTTTCTGCCGCTATCGTTTCCTGGGCCGCCCGATAGAGGGTGCCTTCGCGGGTCACTTCCACGTTCAGGCCCTCGACCGGCTTGCCGTCGTACAGGTATTGGAAGGTCACATCACCGTTCTCGACGATGTCCGCCGGGTGGGTAACCGGCACCATCTCAAACCCCTTATTCGTGGGATTCAGCGCCGTCCGGTTGGGGGCCATAACGGTCACGTAGCTTTCACCACGGGCTTCAAACCGGACGGTTTTCACGTTGCTGGCGCCCTCCGGCACAACCTGCAGTCGCTCCGCCTTGTTGGCCGGGACACGCCGTTCGCTGTCGCGACGGCCAATCTGGTAGGTGGTGATGTAGAACGGCGCGCGGCTGTTGACCAGCTTGTGGGTGCCCGGTTCAACAAAGAAGAAGTCGAACACGCTGCGCCGCTTGCCTTTGAACAGGGCGTCGGGGCGCTCTGAGCGACCATCGGGCATGATCACATGGGCAAGATCGGCACTGGTGGGCTTGTCGAAGGCAAAGGTGGCATGGGCCGCAGTGGCGTCCACGGTGACCCATTCACCCTCCGCGTTGGAGAGGCTGAAGTGGGAG
>CAZWED010000479.1:0-2019 GCA_964632645.1 uncultured Ferrimonas sp.
ATCATTCCCTACATGGCCGCAGGCGTTGCCGCGCCGGCCCCTGAAATCCAACACAGTCTGATAGAGGAAGTATCATGACGTTGCTTTTCTTAATCCTGATCGCCCTGTTGGTGATCTTCGGCGTCACCGATATCCGACGCCAGTTGATCTCCCGTCCGGCGTTTGCCTTTTTTAAGCGCGTGTTGCCGCCGCTCTCCCAAACCGAACGGGAAGCGATGGAAGCCGGTAACGTCTGGTGGGACGGTGAGCTGTTCCGCGGTGCCCCGGACTGGAACCAACTGCACAGCTACCCCGCCAATACTCTGACCGACGACGAGCAGGCGTTCCTGGATAATCAGGTGGCCACCCTGCTGCGCATGCTGGACGACTACGAGATTGTTCAGGGGCAGCAGGATCTGCCGGAGCCGGTGTGGGAGTACATCAAGAAGGAGAAGTTCTTCTCCTTTATTATCCCCAAGGCGTATGGCGGCCTGGCGTTTTCCGCGCACGCGGCCTCGACCATCGTGTCCCGCATTGCGTCCCGCTCCATGAGCGCCGCCGTCACCGTGATGGTGCCCAACTCGCTCGGTCCGGGTGAACTGTTGGCGCACTACGGCACCGATGAGCAGAAGAATCAGTGGCTGCCCGGCCTTGCCAAGGGCGATGAAGTGCCCTGTTTCGCCCTGACCGCGCCGACGGCCGGTTCGGACGCGGGCGCCATCCCGGACGTGGGCGTGGTGTGCAAAGGCGAACACAACGGGGAAGAGGTGCTGGGCATCCGGGTCACCTGGGACAAGCGCTACATCACTCTGGCGCCGGTGGCGACCGTGCTGGGCCTGGCGTTCAAACTGCGCGACCCTGACGGCCTGCTGGGCGATAAGCAAGAGATTGGCATCACCTGTGCCCTGATCCCGACCTCCCACCCCGGGGTGGAGATCGGCAACCGTCACGATCCGCTGGGCATGGCCTTTATGAACGGGACCACCCGCGGCAAGGACGTGTTCATTCCCATTGACTGGATCATCGGTGGGCCGGATTACGCCGGTCGAGGCTGGCGCATGCTGGTGGAGTGCCTGTCCGCCGGTCGCGGCATCTCCCTGCCGGCACTGGCCACCGCCACCGCCCACCTGGCCACCCGAACCACCAGCGCCTACTGCGGCGTACGTCAGCAGTTTGGCGTGCAGATCGGTGACTTTGAGGGGATCCAGGAAGCCCTGGCCCGCATCGCGGCCAACACTTACACCCTCGAGGCGGCCCGTAAGCTGACTGTCACCGCCATCGACACCAACCAGAAGCCGTCGGTGATCACCGCCATCGCCAAGTACCACATGACGGAACTGGGCCGCAGCGTTATCAACGACGCCATGGACGTGCACGCGGGCAAAGGGATTCAGTTGGGGCCGAAGAACTATCTGGGCAACAACTACATCGCATCCCCGGTGTCCATCACCGTGGAAGGGGCCAACATCCTGACCCGTAACCTGATGATCTTCGGTCAGGGCGCCACACGCTGTCACCCCTACGTGCTGGCGGAGATGGAAGCGGTGGCAAACCCGGATGACGATGCGGGCCTGAAGCGCTTTGACAGCCTGTTGATCTCCCACATCGTTTACGCGGTGCGCAATGCGGTGGTCTCCTTTGGCCATGCCATTACCGGCTCCCGCTTTGCCGAGAAACCGGTTGCTGGACCCACCGGCCGCCATTACCAGCACCTCAACCGCCTGAGCGCCAACCTGGCGATCATGACCGACATCGCCATGATGATTCTGGGTGGCAGCCTGAAGCGTCGCGAAATGATCTCCGCCCGACTCGGCGATGTGCTGAGTCAGCTGTACCTGGCTTCCGCGGTGCTGCGCAATTACGAGATGGACGGACGTCAGCAGGCGGACCTGCCCTTTGTGCACTACGCCATTGAGCAGGCTACCTTTGAAGCGGCGAAAGCGCTGGAAGGGGTGATCCGCAACTTCCCCAACCGCCCGGTGGGCTGGTTGTGTCGTGCGCTGCTGTTCCCCCTGGGTAATCACTTTAACGGGCCGGACG
>CAZWED010000480.1:0-2018 GCA_964632645.1 uncultured Ferrimonas sp.
ATAGTGTTTGCCGTCGCGCTCGAAAGGCACGTCCACGCTGTCGCGGGTGGTGCCGGGCAGATCGAAGGCCAGCACCCGCTCCTCACCGAGGATGCGGTTGGTCAGGGTGGACTTGCCCACGTTGGGTTTGCCGATGATGGCCAGTTTGATGGGCAGCGCGCGCAGGCGTTCTGCCTGGGATTCCGCTTCCTCTTCGGTCATCATCTCCGGGTCTTCAACGTCCCAGGCGTCCTCGTCCGGCACGTCCAGCTCGCCGGCTTCCTCTTTGAGGGTTTCCGCCATCGGCGCCAGGGCGTAGTGGATCAGGGAGGAGACCCCACGGTTCTGGGCGGCCGCGATCTGGTGGATCTCGCCATAACCCAGCGCGTAGAACTCGCCCACCGCAGCGTCGGCATCAATGCCGTCGGTCTTGTTGGCCACCAGCAGGGTGCGCTTCTCGCGGCTGCGCAGGTGCTTGGAGATCGCTTCATCAGCGGCGGTCAGGCCTGCACGGGCGTCCACCAGGAACAGCACCACATCCGCTTCCTCAATGGCGCGCAGGGACTGCTCCGCCATCTTGGTTTCGATCCCTTCCTCGGAGCCGTCAATGCCGCCGGTATCGACCACGATGAAGTCATGGCCGGCCAGATTGGCCTGGCCATACTTACGATCCCGGGTCAGGCCGGGAAAGTCGGCCACCAGGGCATCGCG
The DNA here is from genome assembly GCA_964632645.1 of uncultured Ferrimonas sp. Lineage (GTDB taxonomy): Bacteria > Pseudomonadota > Gammaproteobacteria > Enterobacterales > Shewanellaceae > Ferrimonas. The sequence continues at coordinate 691 of CAZWED010000480.1, forward strand.
GGTGCCAGTTAACCGGTTAAACAGGGTCGACTTGCCCACATTGGGACGTCCAACCAGGGCCACCACAGGGATCATCGCGTGCAAACCTCTCGAATAAAATAAAAACGCCCCCGGGATATCGGGGGCGGCATAGTGTACAGCCAGATCAGGGAATTGTCACCGCAGCTATGCGTCCCGCCCGCGTCTGGAGGTAGAGTGTATCCCCTTCCCGCACCGCTTGCGTATACAGACCGCTGCTGTCCACCTGCACGCGACCCAGCAATACGCCGGTCTCGCGGCTGAGAATGTGGAGGTATCCCTCATAGTCTCCCACCACCAGATAGTCACCCAGCACCTGCGGTGCGGTCACCATGCGACCGGTGAGTTCGCTGTTGGCCCACTTTTCCAGACCGTTGCGACGGTCGATGGCGAAGACGGAGCCACGGGCGTCGGTCAGGTAGATGTCGAAGCCGCGAATCGCCAGCGGGGAGTAGCTGGAGTATTGGCGGGCCCACAGCACCCGACCGCTGCGCAGTTCGATGGCGGCCAGATTGCCGTTAAAGGCCACACCGTACACGGTATCGCCCAGCACTACGGGGGCCGCGTCCACGTCCACCACGCGCTCCAGTTCGTTGGCGCCGGTGGCTTCCGCCAGTCGCGCTTCCCAAACCGGGGCACCGTTGTCGGCGATGATGGCGGTGATCTTGCCATCCGGCGTGCCCACCAGGGCGGCGCCCTGGGCCTGGCCGATGCCAGAGGTGCCACGCAGCACCAGTGACGGCATGGTCAGGTCCATCTGCCACTTGAATTCGCCGCTGTCGACGTCGAACGCCTGCACCTTGCCGGCACCGGTGTTGACGATGACGTTGGTGCCCACTACCGCCGGATCGGACAGCACTTCACCGCGGGTGTCCGCCTGCCACACCAGTTCGCCGGTTTCGGCGTCGAGGGCAAACAGCACCGCGTTTTCGCTGCCAACAAACACCTTGTTGAAGCCCACGCTCAGACCGCCGGAGAGGCGGGCGCCCTTGTTCTTCTGCAGGGCGCCCTGCGCGAAGGTGCGGCGCAGGTTGGTTTCCCACAGCGTTTCGCCGCTGGCCTTGTCAAAGGCGCTGACCATGCCAAAGCGTTCGGAAACGAACACTTTGTCGTAGGCCACCACGGGCGAGAGGGAGGACCAGAAATCCTCAATGCCACTGCCCACCCGAGCGGTCCATTGCACGGAGGCCTCGATGGGATCCGTGAGCTCAGGCAGCGGGGCAATCACTTCGGCTTCGTCGTCACTGGAGGCGCAACCGCCCAGCATCAAAGCCCCACCGATCAGGCCTGCCAGCCATCCTTTTCTTGCC
>CAZWED010000481.1:0-2010 GCA_964632645.1 uncultured Ferrimonas sp.
GCGGCAATGCGTGCCCGCCATGACCGGTGAGCAACCGGTGGATTTCACCCTGTCGGCGCTCAACCCGACAGCCCCGGTAGGGGCGCCGGTGTTTGCTCTGGACGGCCAGGCGCTGCCCTTTGCCAGCACGCAAACCCGCACCTTGCAGTTCAATGCCACGGGGCAGGCGGCGCTGAGGGCCAACTACAGTGACGTGGGCCAGTTGCGCCTCAAAGCCCGTTACCACCAGACCCACGGCGGCGAGAGCATTGAGCTGGAAGGGCAGAGCGATTTCGTGGTGGCCCCGGCGGGCCTGCACCTCTCCAGCCCCGACGACCAGGCCCGGTGCGCCAGTGAGGACGCCAGTTGCAGCGCCTTTGTGCCGGCGGGCAGCGACTTTAACCTGAGCGTGACGGCCGCCTGCTGGCAGTCGGATGGGGACACCGATTTCAGTGACAACCCGGTGGCGCTGAACTTTCAGCATGACGGCATTGCGCTGGAACCCGAGTTGGTGGCCCCCGTTGGCGGTCAGCCCAGCACCACCGGTTCGCTCAGTGTGCCAGTGCGCCAGAACGGTGTTGGCGTCGCGCCCACGCAGGTCAGCGAGGTGGGGGCGTTTCGCTGGCTGCTGGCGGCCAATGGCGGTGGCGAGCGCGGATTCGATTACCTGGGGCGCCGGGTGAGCGCCTTCTCGGCGGATACCCTGGGGCGCTTTACCCCCGCCTATCTGGCGGTGACGCCCAATGCGCCGACCCTGGCCGGCTGTCAGGACATGGGCTACCTGGCGCAACCCCTGGGGTTTGCCACGCCGCCCCGACTGACGATTCAGGGCATCAACGCCAACGGTCAGGTGACCCGCAACTACAACAGCGCCTTTTGGCGGCTGGAGACCGGATTGACCCCTCGTCAGTATGCGGATCAGAGCGGCCGTCCGGCGGTGGATGAGGTGGTGGCGGGCCAGGTGGCGGTGGACAACGCCGGTGATCCGGCGCTGGATCGCGTCTTGTGGCTGGATGGCACCCGGCCGGCTTACCAGCGCAACGCCACCCTGGTGGCCCCCTTTGATGCCGATGTGTCGATGACCCTCGACGCCTCCGCACTGACCGATCAGGACGGCATCTGCTACGGCGACGGCAACGGCTGCCTGCCGCTGGTGATCGCCGGGATCGATGGGGTAGAGATGCGATATGGCCGGCTGGTGCTGGATAACGTCTATGGCAGCGAACAGCAGGCGCTGACCCTGCCGGTGCGGGCGGAGTATTACGACGGCAGCCAGTTCGTGCGCAATACCCTGGATCGCTGCACCCCCTATGTGGCGACGGATCTCACCTTCGCCAGCGGTGCGCTCAGTGCCAGTGGCGGCGGGGTACTGGACGCAGGGCGGGGGCGGTTGACCGTCGCACCGGCGGGCGCGGCGCTGGACACCCTGGCGGAATATCAGCTGGCGTATCCCCACTACCTGCAATGGTACTGGGGGCGCAGTGCGGCCCAGGATGCGGTGGGGCGACAATGCGTGGAAGGTGACGGAACAACGGAACGCTTATGCAATCCGAAAGCTCGGGTGACATTTGGTCGCTATCGAGGACATGATAAGGTCATTTTCCGACGTGAGCGGCTGAGCGACTGAGTTTTTCTGGCCGGATCCGGCCTGAAACGGGCTGGGATAATGATCCCGCACGTGCCCTGTACGGGTTGACTCGATCAGCCCCGCAAGCCAGAGCAGATGCGGCTTGTGGATAGTGCAGGGCGTTGGTAAAGTTAGCTGATTTTCCGCATCTCACTCAGAATTTAATACGGGTCTGGCACATGTTTAAAAAAGTTCGTGGTCTGTTTTCCAACGACCTCTCCATCGACCTGGGTACCGCCAACACTCTGATTTATGTAAAAGATCAGGGCATCGTACTGAACGAACCCTCGGTGGTCGCCATTCGCCAAGAGCGTGCCTCTGGCCCGAAAAGTGTGGCAGCAGTAGGCCACGAAGCTAAGCAGATGCTGGGACGGACCCCGGGCAACATCACCGCCATTCGTCCG
>CAZWED010000482.1:0-1992 GCA_964632645.1 uncultured Ferrimonas sp.
GCAGCTGACGTGACAGGTTTTGCAGCCAGTGCATTTGCTGGCATCGACGTAAAAGCCGTACTGCTGATTCACTTGCATGGTTGCCCCCTATCAAGCCTTTTTGATTTCAACGCGGTTGGTGTGTTGGCCATTCCCCTTGGACAGCGGCGTGGTGCGCTGAGAGGTCAGGGTGTTCAGACAGCCCCCTTTGTCCACCTGTTGGCCAAAGCCTTTGTACCAGGCACCCTGGCCCAGTGCGGTCACGCCGGGCATGATGCGCGGGGTCACCTTGGCGGGCACTTCGATCTGGCCACGCTGGTTGAACACCACCACCTTGTCGCCGGACTGAATGCCACGGGCCTGGGCGTCGATGGGGTTCATCCATACCGCGTCCTCGACCGCTTCACGCAGCCAGGGCACGTTGTGGTAGCTGGAGTGGGCGCGGCCTTTAGTGTGGTAGCCGGTCAGCTGCAGCGGAAACTTGTCCTGCTTGTTTTCCAGGTCCTGGTAGCCGTCCCAGGTGGGCACGTACTTGGGCAGGGCAGAGATCACGTCGCCCTCTTTCAGTACCCACTTGTTGGCTTTTTCCGCCAGCGCGCTGGAGTAGATCTCGATCTTGCCGGACGGGGTTTTCAGCGGGTTGGCCACCGGGTCCTTACGGAAGTCTTCCAGCACGATGTAGCTGCCATTGGGCAGGTACTTGCGGAAGATGCCTTTTTTCAGCATCACCTCTTTGCTGGGCAGTTCCGGGTTGGCCTTCTGCGCTTCGGCGTAGAACTCGGCGCGCCACTGATCGGCGGTTTTGCCTTCAGTGAACTCCGCTTCCACGCCCCAGCGCTTGGCCAGCTCGACGCACATCTCGTACACCGGACGGCACTCGAACATCGGGCCCACGCTGGAGCTCATCTGGATCAGGGTGCCGGTGTCACCGGCGGCGTACGCCTGGTTCACCAGATCTTCCGATTCCAGCCAGCTCACGTCCGGCAGGACGATGTCGGCGAACTGGGCGGAAGGGGTCATCCAGTTGTCGATCACCAGAATGAATTCGCACTTGCTGGTGTCGGCCAGGATCTGCTCGGTCTTCTTGGTTTCCGCGTGCTGGTTGATCAGCGCGTTACCGGCGTAGTTGATGATCGCCTTGATGTTGGTGCCCAGCTTGCCGTCACCGTTGCTGTCCAACGCCTCTTCCGGCAGCACCACGCCATCTTTCAGTACGGTCATGTTTTCGCCGTCTTCGATGGCCTGGGTGAAGGTGAAGAAGGAGATCGCTTTCTTCACCGGGTTGGCACCGGTGGGCATGCTCGGGGCGTACAGGGAGGCACCGGTGCACAGGCCGCCATTGTTGGTGCCCGGCAGACCAACCTGACCCAGCAGGATAGGCAGCATGTGGGCAGCGCGCAGGTTGTTCTCCCCGGCGGCCTGACGGCTCAGGGACGCGGCGACGTGAATGAAGGGGGCCTTGGCGCTGGCCAGATCTTTCGCCAGGCCACGGATGGTGGCGGCGTCGATGCCGGTAATGGGGGCAGCCCATTCCGGGGTCTTTTTCAGACCGTCCGGGCCTTCACCCAGGATGTGCGCCTTGTAGGACTGCTCGTAGCCCACCCCTTCCGGCATGGTTTTCTCGTCAAAGCCGACGCAGTACTTGTCCAGGAACGCCTGGTTCACCCAGCCGTTGGTGATGAACTCGTAGGCCAGCGCCTCCATCAGCGCGGCGTCGGTGCCGGGACGGATCGGGATCCACTGGTCCTCTTTGCCCAGCGCGGAGTCGGTGTAGCGCGGATCGATGATGATGGTTTTGAACTTGGTGCCTTTCTCGGCGCGCTCTTTCTGCTTGGCCTGGATGATGTTCAGGTAGTCGTAAGACTCGCCGGAACCGCTCATGCGGATCTCGGAGGGGTTGTGGCCCACCAGCAGCACCAGATCAGAGTTTTTCATCTCAGAGTTGGAGGAGCCGCGCCAGCCCAGGTTGGCGTCACCCCAGGTGTAGTAGGCGGCTTTGTACAGCTGGGCCCA
>CAZWED010000483.1:0-1974 GCA_964632645.1 uncultured Ferrimonas sp.
CCAAGGAGACCATGGAGCGTCTCAAAGCGATCTTCGTCGCCCACGGCCTTAACGCCGTCTACTGATGACATCAACGCCAGCCCTCGCTGGCGTTTTCTTTTTCCGGCCCGGTAACGGCCCGCGGCCCCTTTCCAGAGTCGCGTTCACAAGCGACAATAGAGCTATTCACAGAATCTCAACCCGGACGAGCTTTTGAACCTCCTGCTCTGCCTCGCCTTCCTGCTGTTTTTTCTCTGGGCCCTGAAAACCAGTGCCCTGGCCCAGCGCTGGCGTGATCGTCGCTACCTCAATCTGGCCGCGCTCTGCGCCCTGGCCATGCTGGCCCTGTGGCGGGTCCGCGCCGGCATCTACGAAGGGCTGGATCTGCACTTCCTCGGGCTTACCGTGATGACTCTGATGTTTGGCTGGCGCTCGGCACTGGTGCTGGCCTCACTGGCTCAAGGGGCGCTGCTGATCCTGGGAGTGGACGCCTGGCACAACGCCGCGGGACTGTTCTGGCTGGGGGTCGCTTTGCCGGTGCTGGTGAGCTTTGGCTGGCTGACGCTGTGTCACAACCTGCTGCCACGCAACTTGTGGGTCTACGTCTTTGTCGGCGCTTTTTTTAACGGACTGCTCACCTTTGTGGCCCGCACCACCGGCCTGGGCCTGTGGTACAGCGGTCAGTACGAATGGGCGGTGCTGGTGGACAACTACCTTATCCTGATCCCGCTGTTCATCTTCCCCGAAGCGATGCTCAATGGTTTTTCCACCACCATGATGGTGGTCTACAAACCGGACTGGCTGGCCACCTGGAATGAGCGGGAGTACCTCACCGGCCCCAAATAGCGGGCAAAAGAAACGCCGCCCATCAGGGGCGGCGCTCGGGTCACGGCACGGCGGCCTTACAGTTCACGCCAAAAGGCGGAGTCGAGGCGTTGATAGGCTCGGTTTAACAGACTCGCCATGTGCCGATAAGTAGAATGTGGCGCAAGCGGCGCCACATCGCAACCGGCGGCCACCAGTTTTTCTCTCACTTCACTGCACCAGTGCAGCAACGGCATCGGCAGGGGTTGCTCCGAGCGCCACCCCAGCCAATACAGCCCCTGCAGCGGCAGGCTTAAAATCAGGGCCGCCTGGGCCAGTGCCAACGGCAACATCTCCGTCCCCATCTGGGATAACTGCACGGTCAGGCTGACCCCGGCCACCACGGGCATCCAGGTGATCGCCATGCGGGTCGCCCGGATCACCCGGTATTCGGGAAAATAGGCTGCCAAGGCTCGGTTTAATGGCCAAATCTTCATGTAGCCACTGCCTTGACGCAGTCGAGTCATCCACTTCATCGGCTTATTACCAATCAGTTAGTGATACCAGTCACACTTCACCATCTCCCTGACGGTAGCACAATTCAACAGGCTGTGTAATTGGGTAAAATGGTCAGACCTAGCCGGACAACTTGGCAAAGCGACACGGTCGCAACGGAAAGTCAGTTCGTGACACGGCCCACAATTAGGCCCCGGCTATACTGTAAACTTTGTCAGGATTTCCAGGGAAACCGTGCGCTCCAGGCGTGTTGGTTCCCCACCATCTCATTGCTTAGGTGTTGATAAAATGAGCAAACTTGTACTGGTTCTGAACTGTGGCAGTTCCTCTCTGAAATTCGCTGTCATCGATGCCCAAACCGGTGACGAGCATCTGTCCGGTCTGGCCGAATGCTTCAACCTGGTAGACGCCCGCATCAAGTGGAAACTGGACGGTAACAAGGACCAAGCGGACCTGGGCGCCGGCGCTGCCCACCGCGAAGCCCTCGATTTCATGGTCAACACCATTCTGGCTAAGAAGCCGGAACTGGCTGAGCAGCTGGTTGCAGTGGGCCACCGCGTGGTTCACGGCGGTGAGAAATACACCCGCTCCATGCTGATCACCGATGAGGTGGTGCACGGTATTGAAGAGTGTGCCTCCCTGGCACCGCTGCACAACCCGGCTGCCCTGATCGGC
>CAZWED010000484.1:0-1971 GCA_964632645.1 uncultured Ferrimonas sp.
CCGCAACCTGCTGCCCCGCGGCATCAAGCTGGGGCCGGAAGACATCTGGGACAAGGCCAGCTACATCCTGTCCACCAAGATGCAGGACCCACAGTTCGCCGGCCAGACCAAAGAGCGTCTCTCCTCCCGTCAGTCCTCGGCGTTCGTATCCGGCGTGGTGCGGGACGCCTTCAGCCTGTGGCTGAATGAGCACACCGACCAGGCGGAACTGCTGGCGGAGCTGTGCATCAACAACGCCCAGAGTCGCCTGCGCAAAGCCAAAAAGGTGGCGCGCAAGAAGGTCACCTCCGGCCCGGCACTGCCGGGCAAGCTGACCGATTGCAGCGGTCAGGACGCCAGCCGCGGCGAACTGTTCCTGGTGGAGGGGGACTCCGCGGGGGGCAGCGCCAAGCAGGCCCGGGACAAAGAGTTCCAGGCGATCATGCCGCTGCGCGGCAAGATCCTGAACACCTGGGAGGTGGAGGCCGCGCAGGTGCTGGCTTCCCAGGAGGTGCACGACATCTCGGTGGCGATCGGCTGTGACCCGGATTCTGACGACATCTCCGGCCTGCGCTACGGCAAAATCTGCATCCTGGCGGACGCGGACTCGGACGGTTTGCACATTGCTACCTTGCTGTGCGCCCTGTTTATGCAGCACTTCCGCACTCTGGTGGAGCGGGGCCACGTCTATGTCGCGATGCCGCCGCTGTTCCGCGTCGACGTGGGCAAAGAGGTGTACTACGCCCTGGATGAAGGCGAGAAGCAGGGGATCCTGGATCGCATCAAGGCGGAGAACAAACGCGGTAAGGTTCAGGTCACCCGATTTAAGGGTCTGGGTGAGATGAACCCGGTGCAACTGCGTGAAACCACCATGGACCCCAACACCCGTCGTCTGGTGCAGCTGACCGTGGATGACGCCGAAGCCACCATGGCGCTGATGGACATGTTGCTGGCCAAGAAGCGCTCGGGCGATCGCAAAGAGTGGCTGGAGCGCAATGGCGATCTGGCCGATCTGGACAACTAACTGGAGCCAAGGATGACACTGGGACGGACCCTGATCACCACACTGGCCTTACTGGCCTCCACCGCCGCGGCGGATCCCGCCGTTACTCAGGCCAACCTGCCGGAGGGCTTCAGCCTTGAGGTCTATGTGGACGGCGTGGAGAATGCCCGCCAGATGGCCTGGGGCGACAAGGGCACACTGTTTGTGGGCTCCCGCAAGGCGGGCAAAGTGCACGCGGTGACCGACAGCGACGGCGACGGTCGCCCCGATCGGGTATCGGTGCTGGCCGACGGGCTGTTTCTGCCCTCCGGCATCGCGTTTCGTGACGGCGACCTGTACGTCGCAGCGGTAAGCCAGGTGCTGGTCTACCGGGACATCGAAGCCCGCCTGGATGCCCCCGGCGAGCCGGAGGTGCTGGTGGATGATCTGCCCAGCGACGCCCACCATGGCTGGAAGTACCTGGACTTTGCCCCCGACGGGCGCCTGGTGGTGCCGGTGGGCGCGCCCTGCAACATCTGCAACCCGGCGGAGCCCTACGCCACGATCCTGGCGCTGGATCTGGAGCGGGGACGGCGTGAAGTGCTGGCCCGGGGCGTGCGAAACTCCGTGGGGTTTGATTTCCACCCCCAGACCGGCGAGCTCTGGTTTTCCGACAATGGCCGTGACCACTTGGGTGACGATGCCCCGTCGGACGAGATTAACCGGCTGGAGAAAGTGGGCAGTCACTTCGGCTATCCCTACTGGCACGGCGGGGAAGTGGCCGATCCGGAGTTCGTGCCCAGCGCCCAGATGAAGGCGGATTTCGTTGACCCGGTGGCCCGCCTTCAGGCCCACGTGGCCCCGCTTGGGGTGCACTTCTACCAGGGTGAACAGTTTCCCGCCCGCTACCGCAACGCGCTCTTTATTGCCGAGCACGGTAGCTGGAACCGCAGCAGCAAAGTGGGCTACCGCATCAGCGCGCTGATCCCCGATGGGGGAGACAACGGCGG
>CAZWED010000485.1:0-1971 GCA_964632645.1 uncultured Ferrimonas sp.
ACGCCTGATACAGCGGTACGTCAGGCAATGCCTTGGTCAGTGACAGGTTGGGGATGGCACTGAAGTGCTCGCGCACCATGGATTCGCACTCCGCCAACGGCAGCGGACTCACCACTGCCAATGTCATCAGGTTGGCCGAGTAGTGCGTCTGGTAGAACGCGATCAGCTCCTCGCGCACCGAGCGGCCCTCGCGATCGGCCAGCGTCTGCTGGTTGCCGACGGAGAACTTGGCGAAGGGGTGGGCGGGATTGACCGTCTCTTTGTGGACCTGGTAGAAGCGGCGCATGTCGTCCTGCAACTTCATGCGGAACTCCGAGTCCACCGACTGCCGCTCCTTCTCCACCAGTTGCTCGTCGAACAGTGGAGCGGTGAAAAACTGGCTGAAGCGATGCAGGGCCTCGTCCAGCACATTGGTGTCGATGTCGAAGTAGTAACTGGTGAACTCAGGGCCGGTCCAGGCGTTGTGGTTGCCGCCATGTTCACTGATGAACTGCTGGTACTCGCCCGCCTTCGGGTAGTCCCGGGTGCCGAGAAACAGCATGTGCTCGAGGAAGTGGGCCATCCCTTCGCGGTCGGCGGGGTCATCAAAATGGCCGGCGCGCACGGCGAGGGCGGCAGCGCCCTTGCTCGCGTCCGGGTCTTCAACCAGGGTCACGCGCAAGCCGTTCTCCAGCACTAAAGCGCGGTAGTGCCGGGGATCATTGGGACTGATTTTCAGCTTGTCGATCATATCCTTATCCTGGAATGCCGGCCGGTGTGGCGGGTTCCTGCTGCCGTCGGAAAGAACGTCCAGTTTGCGTGTTGTTGCAAGCCGGCGCAATGTTACCTGGATCACTAACGACTAAAGACTAGTCAATCAGGGCTTTTTTCCCGGGAAATGGGCGCGATAAGATAGGCCCAATGTTTCAATACTGTATTCACTCATGAAACTCTTTTTGATGCGCCATGGTGAGGCCAGCTTCGATGCCGCGACAGACCGGCAGCGACCACTGACCCCGCTTGGCGTCACCCAGACTCAGCAGATGGCAGCCCACCTGGCGCGCCAGCTGACGCAGTTGGATCTGGTGTTTGTCAGCCCCTATCTGCGGGCACAACAAAGCTGGCAGGCCTGTGAGGCGCTGTTGCCCGAGCCGGAACGTGTGCATTATCTCGATGAGTTGGTGCCGGACGCCAGCCCCACATTGGCGAACGATCTGTTGCTGGCTCACATGACCCTGGTCCGGGCGCAGACCGGACTGGTGATTGCCCATATGCCCCTGCTGGGTTATCTGGTCAGCGAACTGGTGCCCGGACAGACCCCGCCGTTGTTTGCCACGTCGGCCCTGGCCCAGATCGAACTGCAACCAAGCCCCCGACTGATCAGCCTGCAGGGCCCGCAGGATTTAGCCCTCGTCGGTTAACCCGATGTCCACCAGGACCAGCAATGCCCCGTCGCCGCCCCACTCCAATGGGGCCTGGTGAAACGCCATCACATCCGGATGCTGAGTGAGCCAGGCGGGCACCTGCCGCTTCAGTACCCCACTGCCCAAACCGTGCATGATGCTGGCACAGGCCACGTGCTGCTTTTTGCAGGCGTTGATCAGGGCGATGATCTCGTGACGGGCCTCCGCCTGGGTGTAACCGTGAAGGTCCAGTAACAGGTCCGGCACGTAGTCGCCACGGCGCAGCCGTTTCACCTCGTAGCTGGAGACGCCGTCCCGAACGTAACGCATCGGCCCCTCGGTTGGCAGGGCAGGCTGATAGCTGTCGGAAAAGTAGTGGTCGGCTTCCCGCCGCTGTTGAGATTGTTGGGCCGCCTGGCGTGGCGCCTGGGCACGACGATGCACCACGGTGTCGTGGTGGAGGGGACGGGTGCCCCGGAGCGAGTCGCGGAACAGCGCCAACTCCTCCGGATCCAGAGTATTCTTTTTCTTCATAACGCCATTTTATGCCAAGGCCACTGGAGATAGGAACCGGCAGCGCCATTGGTTA
>CAZWED010000486.1:0-1970 GCA_964632645.1 uncultured Ferrimonas sp.
CACCATGGCGGACTACGACATGCAGGCGCTGTCGAAGGAGATCAACTACGAGTCGGCCCGGCTGGCCCGCGCCGCCGCCGATGCGGTGGCCGCCGACACTGGCATCCCCCGTTTTGTCGCCGGCGTGCTGGGCCCCACCAACCGCACCTGTTCCATCTCGCCGGACGTGAACGACCCGGGCTTCCGCAACGTCCGCTTTGATGATTTGGTGGCGGCCTACACCGAATCCACCGAAGCGCTGCTGGATGGCGGGGCCGATCTGATCCTGGTGGAGACGGTGTTTGATACCCTCAACGCCAAGGCCGCCCTGTTTGCCATTGACTCGGTGTTTGAAGCCCGGGGACAACGCTGGCCGGTAATGATCTCCGGCACCATCACCGACGCCTCCGGCCGCACCCTGACCGGCCAGACCACCGAAGCATTCTACAACTCCCTGCGCCACATCAAGCCCATCGCCATCGGCCTGAACTGCGCCCTGGGGCCGAAGGAGCTGGTGCCCTACATCAGCGAGCTGAACCGCATCAGCGAATGCGCCGTGTCTGCCCACCCCAACGCCGGCCTGTCCAACGAGATGGGCGGCTACGATGAAACCCCCGCCCAGATGGCGGCGATCATCGGCCAGTGGGCGGCAGACGGCTGGCTCAATATCGTCGGCGGCTGCTGCGGCACGACACCGGAACACATCCGCGCCATCGCCAAGGCGGTGCGCCCCCACGCCCCCCGCACCCCTCCCGCCCACTTGCTGGAGCGCACCCGGGTCGCCACTCGGCTGTCCGGCCTGGAGCCCTGCAACTTCGACGCCGACTCGTTGTTCATCAACGTCGGCGAACGCACCAACGTCACCGGCTCCGCCCGCTTTCTTCGCCTGATTAAGGAGGGCGATTACGAAACCGCGCTGGACGTGGCCCGACAGCAGGTGGAGAGCGGCGCCCAGATCATCGACATCAACATGGATGAGGGCATGCTGGATGCCGAAGCGGCGATGGTGAAGTTCCTTAACCTGATCGCCTCGGAGCCGGAGATCAGCAAGGTGCCGATCATGATCGACTCCTCCAAGTGGTCGGTGATCGAGGCGGGCCTCAAGTGCATCCAGGGCAAAGGGGTGGTGAACTCCATCTCCCTGAAAGAGGGCGAAGCGGCGTTTCTCCACCAGGCCAAGCTGATCCGCCGCTACGGGGCGGCCGCCGTGGTGATGGCCTTCGACGAAACCGGCCAGGCCGATACCTACGAGCGCAAAGTGGCGATCTGCACCCGCGCCTATCAGGTGCTGACGGAAAAGGCGGGCTTTGCTCCCGAAGACATCATCTTCGACCCCAACATCTTTGCCATCGCCACCGGCATCGAAGAGCACGACAACTACGCGGTGGATTTTATCGAGGCGTGCCGCACCATTCGCGACACCCTGCCCCATGCCCGCCTCTCCGGTGGCGTATCCAACGTCTCCTTCTCCTTCCGCGGCAACAACCCGGTGCGGGAGGCGATCCACGCCGTCTTCCTCTACCACGCCATCCGCAATGGCCTCTCCATGGGGATCGTCAATGCCGGTCAGCTGGCGATCTACGACGACATCCCCAAGCCCCTGCTGGAGCGGGTCGAGGACGTGGTGCTGAACCGCCGTCCGGATGGCACCGAACGCTTGCTGGAGATCGCCGACGAGTACCGTGACGGCGGCAAGCAGGCGGAGGATCCCAAGGACGCCGAGTGGCGCAGCTGGCCGGTGAACAAGCGGCTCGAACACGCGCTGGTGAAAGGGATCACCGAGTTTATCGAAGAGGACACCGAAGCCGCGCGCCAGGCCGCCGTCCGTCCGCTGGACGTGATCGAAGGCCCGCTGATGGACGGCATGAACGTGGTGGGCGACCTGTTCGGGGCCGGCAAGATGTTCCTGCCCCAGGTGGTGAAATCCGCCCGGGTAATGAAAAAGGCGGTGGCCTACCTCAACCCGTATATCGAGGCGGAAAAGGTGGCGG
>CAZWED010000487.1:0-1937 GCA_964632645.1 uncultured Ferrimonas sp.
TCTTCCAGAGTGACCTGCACACACCAGTGGCCTTCATTCAGACCCGGCGTCCAGACCTCTCCGCCCGGAGGCGGACAGAAGCCCGGCTCGCCCGGCGCCGAATGCAGCCGGTTATTGCCGTCCTCGACCAGAGTGACCCACCCCTCATTGGGCAGGAACTTGCGGTAGACGGCGTTGGCCGGGATGGCGAGACGCTGGGGCAACACCACCTGCACCGACTGGCCCGCTTCCGGCAGCTTGTAGGCGATGAAGTCAAAGATGCCGCCAACATTGGTGGCTTCGGTATCCTCCACCAGGTCATTGCGGGCGGTGCCGATGTCCTGGTCCAGCACCTGGGCCCCACCGGAGGCGCCATTGGTGGTGTAGATACCGATGCGCAGGCACACGGCGGGATCCGCTTCCACGATGTAACCATCCCAGTTGTCACCGGTTTCCGGCAGCACGTTGCACTCGTCCACAATCTGATCGCGGTAGTCCGGAATGCCATCGAAGTCGCGATCAACGTAGCCCTCCTCCGGATCCGGGATCAGGTCGCCGTCGCTGTCGGCCCCCGGCTCCAGCGGGGCCAGCGCGTCCACCACCTCAATGGTGATGCTGGCCATGTCCGCCAGCCCTTCCTGATCCCACACTTCGGCGGTCAGGGTGTAGAGGCCAGGCTCAACCGTCGTCGGGTCAAAGCGGAAGCGATCGTCCGCGGCATCCAGATCCGCCAGCACGCTGTCGTGGTGCCACTGCCACTGGTGCCAGTCTTCCGGATTGGGGTCGGTCATGGTCGCCGCAATGGTCATGATGCCCTGCTCCTGGCTGGCCACCAGGCGCGGCTCGCCGTCCTGCGCGGCACTGAGGTCCAGCTCCGGCGGCAGGTTGGATTCGGTGACGGTCACCACGTGGTCCCGTTTGTTACCGGGGTTTACGCCCCCATCAAGCCGGATAACCAGAGTTTCATCCTGTTCCGCCAGGGCATCAGGGTAGCTGTCGAAGCGGATCCAGGCGGAGGTGCCGGACTCGATCAACACGTCACCGGCCACCAGCGAGTGTTCGCTGTCGGCGATGCTGCCCCCCAGAGTGAAGGGCACCACAACCGGGTACTCATAGTGGGGGCCGTTCATCACTACTTCCACCGCCACGCTGTCGCCCTCAAGGACGACCTGATCCTTGGCCAGTGAAATCAGCGGACGGACATAGACCTTTTGCGCGGCCGTCGCGCAACGGCCTTCCTCGTCACAAGCTTGCCAGTAAGCGGTGTTGTCGCCCGGCTGGTAGAACGGCACGCCATCCACCAGGCTCACCGGCAGCGGACTGCCAAAGCGGTCGACAGCGGTCGCGGTGCCCAGGTCCACTTTGGTGAACAGCGCGTTGGCATCCACCCACACCGGCGGCGGCGCGCTAACGACCGGACGCAGGGCGTCCTCGCTCAGCACCTGAACAATGGCGCTGTCTTCCGCGCCGAAACCGTCGCTGATGCGGTATTCGATGATGACGCTGCCCGGCATGTTGCTGTCGCCCTGCCAAACCAGCTGGTCGCCCTCGATCACCACCTCACCGTAGCCGCTGGCGACGCCAATAAGGGTAAGCGCATCACCATCCGGATCGCTGTCGTTATCCAGCACCGGGATGCGGGCCTGCCACTGCCCTTTGGCGAGGATCACTTCGTCGTCCTGCGCCACCGGGGCGCGGTTGTCGCTGTTCACCCTCACCTGCACCAGGGCCGAGGACTCGCCGCCCTGGCCGTCGCTGATGCGATAGTGGATGCGGCTCGCTTCCAGCCGGTCCGGCTGGGGCGTAAAACGCAGTGTCTGGTCCGTCAGCAGCTCTACCTGACCGTAATCCACGGACGCATTGAGCACCCTCAGCGCGTCGCCATCGACATCCACATCGTTGTCGAGCACGGCGATCACCACCGGCTGTCGCACCGAGGTTTCCGCCCAGTCATCGTT
>CAZWED010000488.1:0-1926 GCA_964632645.1 uncultured Ferrimonas sp.
TTCCTGCCGCCGCTTGGCGTCATTCCCCGTCAACGTGAGGGCGCATTATAGGGAGGGATTTTGAGGGCGCAAGAGGGAAATACACGATCGCGGATCGTTTGGTGGTTCTTTAACCTGATCCGCGATCTTTTTGCGATCTCGCCCCGGTTTACTGGGCTGTTGCCTCTGGGAGGTAACGTTCCATCACCTGTCGGACGGCGGGATTATCCCAGTCTACAAAGCTGCGAACAAACGCAACCAGTCGACCTTCTTCATCCAGGATATAGGTGGCGGGCACCAGATCCGTCGGCACGATCTGCCCCATGGCGTTCACCGAGTCGTACCAGGTTTTGAATTCCGGCAGTGACAGGGTTTCCAAGAAAGGCTTAACGACGGCGGGATCCTGGTCGATGGCAATCGGCACCACTTTCAGACCACGGGCCTCAAACGCTTCACGGAACCTGGCCAGGGAGGGCAGCTCTCTGACACAGGGCGGACACCAGGTGGCCCAGAGGTTGATCATCACCGGCTGCCCTTTCAACTCGGCAAGTTGAATCGCCTCGCCGTTCGGCCCGATCAATTGAACACTGTCGAGTTCCTGCGCTTTGCTCAGGTGAATAAAGCGGGAGAGCGCCGGGTCGTCGGCCACTTTGGTGGCACCCGGATACGCAAAGGCGCTGCTCGAGAGCAGCGCCAGTACCATATAGATGACAACTTTCATCAGGCGTTCTTGTCCTGATTCAGCAGTTTGGCAAGCTTGGCTTCGTCCGCCGCACTCACTTCCACCGCGCCGCTGGCTTGTTGACGCTGTTTACGCACAAAGGCAAACAGGGCCAGTCCACCAATCACCAGGAACGCCACCGGGCCGAGCCACAACACATAGGTGCGTGCATCGAATGCCGGCTTGTAGCGCACGAAGTCACCGTACCGATCGGTAAAGTAGCGGACGATCTCATCGTTGCTCTTGCCCTGCTCTACCATCTCGTACACCTGCAGACGCATGTCTTTGGCAATGGGCGAGTTGGAGTCGTGCAGGTTCTGGTTCTGACACTGCGGGCAACGCAGTTCAGCCGCCAGTTTCACGCCGCGCTCACGGTTGGCTTCGCTCTTGAACTCGTAGGTGTCGATGGGGGTGGCTTGCACCGCCCCCGCAAACAGCATGATCGCAACCAGCTGGAACAAACGTTTCATCAGGAGTTCCCCTCTGCAGCCGCTTCAGCACGGATCTGCTGGATCAGCGGCATAAAGTCCCGGGCCCAGACCTGCGGCTCAAGCACACCGGCAAAGCGGTGACGCACGATGCCGTTGTGGTCAACGACGAAGGTCTCCGGTGCACCGTACACCCCCATATCGAACGCCAGGGTGCCCTGGGGATCGAAGATGTTCTTGGTGTAGGGGTCACCACTTTGCGCCAGATAGCGGACCGCGAGGTCACGCTCGTCACGGTAGTTCACACCGTAGATCTCGATGGCGCCCTGACGCTGGAGCTGGTTCAGGAAGGGGTGCTCATACTTACAGGAGGGACACCAGGTGGCCCAAACGTTAATGAGGTACACCTTCCCTTCCAGATCCGCGTTGGTGATCTTCACGTTGGCGTTTTCCAGGCTTTCCAGTTCAAAGGTGGGCACGGGTTTGCCCACCAGAACGGAATCCAGCTTGGAGGGGTCGAGGAACAGGCCCTTAAACAGGAACACACTCAATCCCAAAAAAACCAACAGCGGTACAAAGAGTGCTGCGCGTTTCATGCTTTTCTTTCCTTACGCGTTCGCCAGTTTCGCATCAGCGGCCGGCGCTTTGCTCTTAGCGCGGACTCGCTTATCGGTTGCCGCAACAATGCCACCGACCATCATCAGGATGGAACCGATCCACAGCCAACGAACCATCGGCTTGTAGTTCAGGCGGACAGCATAGTGAGTCGCGTCCAGCGGATCACCCATGGTGACGTAC
>CAZWED010000489.1:0-1887 GCA_964632645.1 uncultured Ferrimonas sp.
GGTAGGTGTAAAACACGGCTTTGTTATATCGGCGCAGAATGGGTGCTTTCACGTGCTGGGGATCCCCGGAACAATCTGTGGTGGAGTCTACCAGAACCCCCGGTCATTAGGCAGAGGCTCCGGCGTGGGCAGGCGCGAGGCTTGCCAGGGGTTATGACGCCAGCAGAAACAGGAGGTTGCGTTGCCTCCTGTTCTTTTACCTTTCTTTAATGAACGGGGGCGCCGGATTGCGCTTCCGGTGCCCCCGGGTCTGCCTTACAGGTTCTCCTCCGCGAAGGAGGCGAGGCGGGAACGTACGACCCCGTTAAGGTAGACGTTGGCACTGCCTTCGAAGTCCTTGAAACGCTCCACGATGTAGGTGAGTCCCGAAGTGACCGCCGTCAGGTAGTTGGAGTCGATCTGCGCCAGGTTACCGGAGCAAACCAGCTTGGTGCCCTCCCCCATGCGGGTAATGATGGTTTTGATCTGGCTGGCCGTCAGATTCTGACACTCATCCAGCAGCACAAAGCTGTTCTGGATGGAGCGCCCGCGCATAAAGTTGACCGACTTAAACTGGATGTTGGCCTTGTCCATGATGTACTGCAGGCTGGAACTGGGGCTTTCATCGTGTTTGTGCAGCACCTCCAGGGTGTCCGTCACCGCCGCCAGCCACGGCATCATCTTCTCCTCCTCGGTGCCGGGCAGGAAGCCGATGGACTCGGCGATCTCCGGCGTGTTGCGCGTCACCAGTACCCGATCATAGCGGCGCTGTTCCACCACCTGCTCAAGCGCGGCGGCCAGGGCCAGCAGGGTTTTACCGGAGCCGGCCGGGCCGGTCAGGATCACCAGGTCGATGTCCGGATCCATCAACGCCTGCATCGCCATGCCTTGATAAACGTTCTTGGGGGAAATGCCCCAGGCGTGATACCCCAACAGGCGCTCCCGCCCCAGGTCCTTGATGGTGACGCTGTGTTCATCCAACCCCTTGACCTGACCGCAGAAGCTGCCGCTGTCGTCCACCAGGTACTGGTTCAGGTAGAGGCTGTCGACCCCCAGCGCGTCCCGATCCAGCGTGTGGTACACGAAGCGGCCGGCCTGGTGGCTGTGGACATCGCCCACCCGATCCCACAGTTTGCCCTCGATGTGGGCAAAGCCGGTGGCCAGGAAGCGGATGTCCTCCACCAGCTGGTCGCTGCGGTAATCCTCCACCTTGCGAAGCCCCGCGCCCTTGGCCTTGAGGCGCATGTTGATGTCCTTGGTCACCAGCACCACTTCGACGTCGGTCCGGGTCTGCTGCAGGTAGAGGGCGGAGTTGATGATCTGATTGTCGTTGTGGTCGCCGGGCAGGGCGATGGGGGTATCGAAGCGGACCTGATGGTCAGGGAAGATCGCCAGGGTTCCGGCGCTGTCCGGGTAGCTGTCCCGGGGAGGTAAGGGAACGCCCGCCACCAGCTGTTCGGGTGGGGCGCTGCCGACGCAGTCCTCCAACGCCCGGATGGCGATTCGGGCATCTCGTGACACGTCCTTCTTGCGGTCTTTTATCTGGTCCAGTTCCTCCAGCACCGTCATGGGGACCACCACGTCGTGCTCTTTAAATGAATAGATGGCGAGGGGTTCGTGCAGTAACACATTGGTGTCGAGCACAAAGAGCTTCTTCTCCGCCTGGACCATGGCACCTCCGCTATGCTTTACAGGTTTTTCCCGGTAGTGAGCAGGGCGTGGGCAATCGCTTTCTTAGTGCGGCGATCTCCACGCCCCACAGGTCCTAACATGACAGATAGGCTGACCTTTGACCAGCTTTTATCCGGGCCCGTTTGTCGG
Source organism: uncultured Ferrimonas sp. (assembly GCA_964632645.1). GTDB lineage: Bacteria > Pseudomonadota > Gammaproteobacteria > Enterobacterales > Shewanellaceae > Ferrimonas. The sequence continues at coordinate 1,801 of CAZWED010000489.1, forward strand.
GTGATTACCGTCATAAACTCATGTAAGATACGCGCCTTTTTCCGCCCCCCCTCAGCCATATCAGGAGTAGCGCAATTCATTTCCTTT
>CAZWED010000490.1:0-1884 GCA_964632645.1 uncultured Ferrimonas sp.
GGCCCAGCTCGTGCAGGCGCTCTGCGGTGATGCCCATCGCTTCCGCCGCCAGAGCCGCCTTGCCGGCGTCCTTCCACAGAATGGAGGCACAGCCTTCCGGTGAGATCACCGAGTAGGTGGAGTACTGCAGCATGTTGACGCGGTCACCCACGCCAATGGCCAGAGCGCCGCCGGAGCCCCCTTCGCCAATCACGGTGCAGATGGTGGGCACTTTCAGGCCGGCCATCACCTTGAGGTTACGGGCGATCGCTTCCGATTGGCCGCGCTCCTCCGCGCCCACGCCCGGGTAGGCCCCCGGGGTGTCGATGAAGGTCAGGATCGGCAGGCGGAACCGCTCCGCCATCTCCATCAGGCGCAGCGCCTTGCGGTAGCCTTCCGGACGGGGCATGCCGAAGTTGCGACGGATCTTCTCTTTGGTGTCCCGGCCTTTCTGATGGCCAATCACCATCACCGGCTGACCGTTGAAGCGGGCCGTGCCGCCGATGATCGCCTCATCGTTGGCAAACGCCCGGTCACCACAGAGTTCATCGAACTCGGTGAACATGGCGTCGATGTAATCCCGGGTATAGGGGCGGAGCGGATGGCGGGCCATCTGGGCCACCTGCCACGGCTCGAGGGAGGCGAAGATCTTGCGGGTCAGCCCCTCGCGCTTCTCCTCCAGCTGGTTGATCTCCGTTTGCAGATCCAGGTCCAGATCGCCATTTTGGGAGACGTTTTTCAGCTCTTCGATCTTGGCTTGCAGTTCCGCGATCGGTTGTTCAAATTCCAGAAATTCCAGGCTCATACCAATACTCTTCTCGGGGGGGCGCCGCCCCAGCCGTTAAAATGCCACAGTTACCTTGTCCGACCCAAACAGCTTTTTCAGCCCGTCCAGCAGCTCATCCGTGGGCACCACCCGGAAGGCGTCACCCAGCTCAAAGACGCCGTGAGCGTCCGGCCGCTGGTATTGGATCTGCACCGGGCAACCACCGGCGCCATGTTCTTTCAACAAGGCCTTCAGGGAATCCAGTCGGGCCGCATCGGCCTCCTGCTGATCCAGATTCAGGACCAGCGCCCGCGCATAGCGTTCACGCGCCTGGCCAATATCCAGGACTTCTTTGGCGGACAGTTTATTGCCACCGCTGAACTGATCAAAGCTGACCTCTCCCTCAACCACCAAAACCCGGTCGGTGGTCAGCAGATCCTGATACTTCTCAACCCCTTCGGCAAACAGCATCACCTCAAGGCGACCGGATTTGTCGTCGAGGGTAAAAATCCCCATCTTGCTGCCGCGCTTGGTGATCATGATGCGGGCCGCAATCACCAGGCCGGCCGCCCGGGTGGTCTTGCCGCGGCCGGTGGGCGACACGTCTTTCAGTCGTCCGGAGGTGAACTTCTTCAGCTCTTTAAGATACTGGTTGATCGGGTGCCCGGTCAGGTAGAGGCCCAGGGTCTCCCTTTCACCGTCCAGCCACTCTTTGTCCGACCAGGGCGGCACCTTGGCAAACGCATGGTGCGCCTGCTCCGGCTCGGGGGTCAGGGTGCCGAACAGGTCATCCATCCCCTGGGCAGCGTTGCGGGCGTTCTGCGCCGCCGAGCGCATCGCCTCCTCCAGCGTCGCCATCAGGCTGGCCCGGTGGGGCGCCCCGTCCGGCAGACGGGGGCCCATGTTGTCCATCGCGCCGGCCAGGATCAGCTTCTCAATGGTGCGCCGGTTGACCTTCTTCAGGTCCACCCGGTTGCAGAAGTCGAACAGGTCGAGGAAGGGGCCACCCCGTTCCCGGGCCGCCAGGATCTCATCCACCGGTCCCTCACCCACGCCCTTGATGGCGCCGATGCCGTAAACGATCTCCTCTTTCTCATTGACGTTGAACTTGTACAGGCCCTGGTTCACGTCCGGCGGCA
>CAZWED010000491.1:0-1846 GCA_964632645.1 uncultured Ferrimonas sp.
GTTGAACTCCGACATCATCCCCCGCGATGCGGGTTGGATTGATACCTATCTGGCGGAGTTCGGGCAAACCAATAACTGCGGCATCCTGGGCGCCACACTGGTGTATGAAGATGACACCATTCAGCATGCGGGCATGGAGTTTCGCCAGGACAGCACCTTGCCGGGCCTTTGGGTAAACCACCACCCGCTCAAAGGGGTTCCCCTGAGGCTGCTTGAGCAATCCGGGGTGCGCCCCGTGCAGTTGGTGACCGGCGCCTGCATGCTGATGAAGCGTGCGGTTTATCAGGAGGTCGAGGGCTTTGACACCCTGTTTGTGCTTGGCGACTTCGAAGATTCCGACCTGTGCATGAAGGTGCGCGACAAGGGGCTCGACATCTGCCTGACCGACTCGGTGGTGCTGTATCATCTGGAGCGTCTGTCCCAGAACCTGGTTGACCCGGGTGACTGGAAGTTCAAGCTGACCATGCTCAATGGGGCGTATCAGCTGAAGAAGTGGAAAAACAAAATTGAAGAGATGGTGACGCGTGATGGACAGTAAACAACGCATCCTAATCGTGGCACACGGCCACCCTGACCATAACAAGGGCGGCGCTGAGATTGCAGCGTATAACCTCTACAACGAATATCGCCGCCGCGGGCTTGACGCCTATTTTCTGGCCCGCTCCGGTTTGACGCCTCACGGCGGGGCCGCATTTTCCGCCCGCAACGACGGCCGCGAGATGCTGTTTCACACAACCCATGATGACTGGTTTTTGTACTCTAATGTCAAAACCCGCCATATGTGGCAGGAGTTCCGTGACCTGCTGCTGTTACTGAAGCCGGATGTGGTGCACCTGCATCACTATTTCCTGCTCGGGATTGAGATCATCGAAGAGATCCGCCGTACGCTGCCGCAATGCCGGATCATCCTGACGCTGCATGAGTTTATGGCGATCTGCCATCGCAACGGCCTGATGTATAAGACCAACAATAAACTCTGCTATAAAGCCAACCCCCGCGATTGTCATGGTTGTTTCTCCGATAGGCAGCCGGGCGATTTCTATCTGCGAGAGCGGTATATCAAGCGCATCCTGAGTCAGGTTGATCACTTCGTATCGCCCTCACATTTCCTGAAGCAACGCTACGTGGAGTGGGGCCTGGCTGAACAAAGCATCGACGTTATCGAGAACGGTTTGCCTCTGCCGTTTATCGAGGCGGGTGAAGCGTCAGCGACGAAAGTGCGCTTCGCCTTCTTTGGTCAGGTCAACCCGTTTAAAGGCATTGATGTGTTGCTCGAAGCTTACCTGCTGTTGCCCAAAACAGCCCGTCGGCAGGTCTCGCTGGACATCCACGGTGCCAGCCTGGAGCACCAGAGCGGCGAATTTCAGCAACACGTTAAAGACCTGCTCGAGTTGGCAGGCAGTGGCGTTCGCCTTCACGGCAGCTATGAGGGGCATGAGATGCCTGCGCTGCTTGCCGAGGCCGATTGGGTCATTGTTCCTTCGGTATGGTGGGAAAATTCGCCTATCGTTATTCAGGAAGCCCTTAACAACAGCACACCGCTGATCGTCAGTGACATTGGCGGCATGGCGGAGAAAGTTGAGCATGGCGTCAATGGCCTGCATTTCCGAGCAGGCAAAGCGGCTTCATTGGCTGCGGTGATGACACGGGTACTGGAGGACAAGTCGATCCATCCCAAGCTGGTTGCCGGTATCCAGCCACCGATGACGATTGCGGCCTGTGCTGACGCGCACCTGGCTGTGTATTCCTGACAGAATAACAGGCATTTATGTTTCACTATTTTGTTGAATACCTGGGCGCCGGGAAACCGGCGCTTTCCATTATTGGTCCTCTGTCTGGGCACGTA
>CAZWED010000492.1:0-1841 GCA_964632645.1 uncultured Ferrimonas sp.
AGTCGCATCAGCCTTGCCAGCAGCAACACTGAGGGGAACACGGAGAAGTCCAGCGGCCGCGAGGCAGCGACCGCCACCAGCAGCAACAGAATGGACAGCACGATGTTAAAGGTAAACAACATGTCGAGCAGCCAGGGCGGCAGTGGCAGGATCACCATGGCCAGCACGGCCAGCAGCAGTACCGGTATGCCGATAAAGCTGTGTTTGATGCCGAGCGATTTGGGCAGGGCAAACTTCATCATCGAGTCCTCGATTTAGTGACGCAAATGCTTGGGAATATGGAAACTGGGCAGCGGATCCGGCCGCTGCTGCTGGCCTCGCCGGAAGGCCTTGAGTTGCAACACGTAGGAGAGCACCTGGGCGATCGCCACGTAGAGCGCCTGGGGCACCATCTGGTCCACCTGGGTGGAGTGGTACACCGCCCGGGCGAGGGGCGGCGCTTCGACAATCTCGACACCGTGGCGGCGGGCCAGCTGACGCATGTGGAGGGCCAGCTCATCGGTGCCCTTGGCCAGGACAAAGGGGGCGTCTGCGCGGTCTGGCTCGTACTTGAGTGCGATGGCGTAATGGCTGGGGTTGGTGAGCAACACGTCCGCCTTGGGCACTGCGGTGTCGGCCCGTGAGCGCGCCATCTTTTGCTGGATCTGGCGGATGCGCGCTTTGACCTCGGGTTTCCCCTCCATCTGCTTGTGCTCATCCTTGACCTGCTGGCGGGTCATCTTCAACTGCTTCTTGTGGTCGAAAATCTGCCAGGGCACGTCGATCAGGGCGATAAACAGCAACACGATGCCCAGCACCAGCACACCAAACGCCAGGAAGCTGACGCCCTCCTTGACCGCCTCATCCAGCGGCAGCCGGTAGAGGGAGAGCAACCCCTCGAGCCGCCCCCGCAGCAGGAAGTAAAGGGTGGTCAGGATCAGCGCCACCTTGAGAATGGATTTGACCAGCTCCACCACGGACTTCATGGAGAACATCCGCTTGATACCGCTGATGGGGTCGATGCGGCTGCCCTTGAACTCGGCGTTCTTGAGGCTGAGCAGGGGGCCGCCGGGCAGGGCGCCCGCCACCAGTGCCAGCAGGGCGATCAGCAGGAACAGCGGCCCCAGCAGATTGATCATCGCCACCAGAGACGCGCCAACGTGACGCACCATGATGTCCGGTTGCATCAACTCTTCCCGGGTCAGCGCCATGTTGTAGCGCAGCAGGTCGGCGGCGCCGTTGGCAAACCAGTCCGCGCTGGCAAGCAGCATCAGGGCACAGCCGATAAACAGCGCGGCGGTGGCCAGGTCCTTGGAGCGGGGAACCTGCCCCTTCTCCCGGGCCTTTTTCAGCTGTTGGGGTGTGGCCTTCTCCGTTTTGTCGGCGCTGGACTGCGTCATGGCGTCCCTCCGACAAACTGGTGCATGGCGGTCAACGCATCCAGGCACAGGTCAGCGTACCGCTCAGGCAGGCCGCTGAAGGAGATCAGAATGCTCACCAGCCCCAGCATCATGGCCAGGGGGAAGCCCAGAGAGTAGACGTTCAGGCTGGGGGCGGACTTGTTCAGCACCCCGAAGGTGATGTTCACCATCAGCATCGCCATTACGGCGGGAAACGCCAGCATCAGCGCCATGGCAAAGGTCCAGCCGAATTTCATGATCAGCATCATCAGCGGCAGGTCCAGCACGCCACTGCCGATGGGCCAGAGCGTGAAGCTCTCCACCACCACGCCAAGGGCCACCAGGTGACCATCCAGCGCCAGAAACAGCAGGGTGCCGTACATTACCATCCACTGGCCCAGCAGCGCGTGGTTGACGCCGTTGGCAGGGTCGTTCATCACCGACATGGCCCGGCCCATCTGC
>CAZWED010000493.1:0-1840 GCA_964632645.1 uncultured Ferrimonas sp.
GTCCGTGGGCTCGGGAAGGCCCGTGCGAGATCACGAACCCAATATCCTGACACAATAATCTGTGAACTTTTGTTCTAGGACACATTTACAGTACTTGTTATCCGATATTTTAATTTTCGGCATAATTACATTGTTAATTAAATTGGGGGCACAAATGGACAAGATGCGCGACATTAATTTATTTACCGTCAGGGTGTTCGTGATGGTCTATGAGTCCCTCAATTCGCTCTCTGTAGCCAACGCGCTTAATGTGGCCCCATCCAAGATCAGCCGATGCCTCAGCGCCCTCCGACACGCCCTTGGAGACCCCCTCTTTATTCGGCGCCAGTACGGCTTTGAGCCCACGCCCACCGCCGATAAGCTCTACCCCTACTTTCAACAGATCCTCTGTCTTCTCGGCCAGATCAACGAAAACACCAACGACACCACCACACCCCCAAAGCGCCACTACGTGCTCTATGCGCCCCCCACCCTCTCCTGCCGGCTGGGTGCGGTGCTCAAGCGTCGGGCCGACGAGGAGGAGAAGGAGTTGTCACTCAGTGTTCGTCCGCTCTCCGCCAGCGGTTCGGACGATCTGCTGCAGGGACGGGCTGACCTGATGCTCAGTTTCAAAGCCAGCGAAAAGGAGCGTCTGTGCTCCCGCTTTATCGCCACCGGTGAGCTGCTGTATGTGGTGGCACGGGAAGATCACCCCATCTGGCAACGTCCACCCAATAACATGCTGGACGCCATCATCAACTACCCCTTCCTCGTCACCGAATGCCCCGCCTTTAACGATCGCATCGACCCCCTTGAGCTCTACGCCATGGACCAGGGACGCCAACTGACACTGGCGGGCAAGGCCGGGGTGCTGTCCGAAGTCAGTGATTACCTGATGGACAGCGACGCCATCACCTTTATCGGCTCCCGAACGGCGGCAGAATACCTGGCCCACTTTCCCGGCATCCGCATTCGCCAGATGTCGGACCCGGAGTTTCAGCTGCTGCACGATCGCTGCCCGCCCCCCAACTACTACATGGTGGGGCGCAAGGAGGAGGGCAGCATCCCGGCGTGGCTGGTGGGGGCCCTGTGTGAATTTGTTCACGATTCGGTCACGGAAAAGACCACGGCGCACCAGGATGGGGAAACTGACATATTTTCGTCACAATTGCGCCCTAGCATGGCGCCCTGACCCATTACCCCCCGGAGCCAATCGTGGCCACTGCCGTCCTGATAACACCGCGCCTTGCTGCGCCCTGGAGAGCGCTGTTCGCCCGTTTTCGCGCCCTGCGGCTGGCGCGGGCACGGCGGCAAAAGGTGCAGCAACTGGCGGCCCGCGTGCAATGGCTTGAGGAGTATCTGCCGGGACTGGCGGAATACGGCGATGACGCCCGGCGCGGACGCCGCGGCTACGACCTGATGGAGCGCGGCTCAGCGCTGCTGGTGCGTTGGTCAGAGCGTCCGGGGCCCGGCCACGATGCCGACCTGCGCAAGTGGCACCAGGACTACGAGCGCCTGTACCCCGGCGGGTAAAGGCCCACGCCGTAACGCCCCCTTCGGCAATCGGAGCCTGGAAGCCCGACAAAAAAAAGCCCCGGCTCAGGCCGGGGCTTTTTGATTCAAACCGGAACTCAGTCCTGGTACGCGTCCATCGGAACGCAGGCGCAGAACAGGTTGCGGTCACCAAACACATCATCGATGCGGTTCACGGTGGGCCAGAACTTGTTGCCGCGGATCTCCTCAACCGGGAACACCGCCTCTTCACGGGAGTAGGGGCGTGCGTCGAAGGCCGGATCCATGTTGTCGTCCAGGGTGTGCGGCTCGTTGCGCAGCGGGTTGTTGTCCGCCTGCCACTCACCAC
>CAZWED010000494.1:0-1829 GCA_964632645.1 uncultured Ferrimonas sp.
CACAGATCCTCGCCCGACAGGTACTGTATGCCTATACAGTGCTGCATAAATCCCGCATACTCGCGTCCAGTCTGTCCCCTCATAACCCCGGCAAAGGAGTTAAAACAACAATGAAAATCGCCGTATTTTGTGGTTCCAGCAGTGGCCACCATCCCGAATTCGTCAAGGCGACAAAAGCCCTGGGCGGTTACCTTGCCAGCCAGGGGATCGACCTGGTTTATGGCGGTGGAAAAGTTGGCCTGATGGGCGCCATTGCCGACGCGTTTCTCGAAAATGGCGGCAAGGTTTACGGTGTTATCCCCGAGCACCTGAAGCAGAAAGAGATCGCCCACCCCGGTTTGACCGAGCTGAACGTGGTCTCCGACATGCACGAACGAAAGGCCACCATGGCCGGCATGGCCGACGCCTTTGTGGCTCTTCCCGGCGGCGCCGGCACCCTGGAAGAGATCTTCGAAGCCTGGACCTGGGCCCAGCTTGGCCACCACGCCAAACCCTGCGCGTTTTACAACATCAACGGCTTCTACAATCCCCTGATTGAGATGATTGCCAGCATGTCGGCGTCGGGCTTCCTGAACCCCCGCTATGCCGAGATGCTGATCCACACCGACCGATCGGACGCCCTGCTCTCTGCCATCCAATCCTACGAGGCGCCAAAACAGAAATGGACCTGATCAAAAGCGTTGCCTGGCTGCATGTCGAACAGGGCAACGTGCTCTGCGTCCGGACCCGGGGCAAAGACAAGTTCTACATTCCCGGTGGCAAAATCGATCCGGGCGAACGGCCGGAAGCGGCCCTGATGCGGGAGATCAAAGAGGAACTGAATGTCGCACTGGATGCCGCGTCGATAACGCCGGCGGTGGAAATCATCGCCCAAGCGCACGGTTTCGACGGTGAAAAACAGGTGGCGATGCAGTGTTTCTTTGCCGATCACCAGGGAGCCATCACCGCCTGTTCCGAAATCGAGGCGATCCTGTGGGTCGGCCCGGATGCAATCCACCATTGCGCGCCCGCCGCACAGCAGGCGATCGCGTTTATCGCTTCCCGCTAAGGCCAGCCCTGCCCGTGGGTCCAGCTGGCCGCAGCCGCGCCGCTGGACCCCAAAACCCATTGAGGTGCGCCCGTGGCTATTGCACCACTTCAACGTTCGGCAGGGTGTATTCTCGCTTGAGCACCGTGTCACCCGGCCGGTAAACCCGCATCAGAAAGTTCCAGCCCTCGGTGATGTCCACCCGGTTAGCCGGCTTGCCGCAACACTCCTCAGAGCCAAAATAGACGGTGAAGGTGCCATCGGGATTGAGGGTCACATTGCGGTCGTTGACGATGTTCTGATCGGACTTCATAAAGCCGTCGTCGCCGTAAACGGTAATGGACCAGAACGCCCGGTTATCGGGCACCGAATAGGTGGCGCGATAACATTTCCCAGGGTCTGAGGGCCCCGTGTAATTGATGTAGACCGCATCCTTCTCGGGAAACAGCCCCCATGCGCCCGCTGCCGCAAGGTGGCGAGTTGCTTCATTCACCTTGCCACGAGGCCCCATCCAGTCCGGTTCGTACTGGGAGAATCGCTGGAACGCTTTCTCATACTCCGCCCGCAACGTCAGCATCGAGTCCCTGTCCCACTGTGGTTCGGGAAAGGGGTCAGCACTGGCAGCCTGAATCGTGATCTTCTGCTGTAAGTCATTCACCAAAGCCACGTCCTTGGGATCCTTGGGGTCCATGAGCTGGATGCGCTGGATAAGGGTCACGTATTTGGTGTCCCCCGGAATCGTGTGGGTGCCCGGCTCATAGATCACGACCGGGCTGTAATGATCGTTGTCGATGACCAGCAC
>CAZWED010000495.1:0-1826 GCA_964632645.1 uncultured Ferrimonas sp.
GGCCAGGATCCACCAGTTTCGCCACATTGCCATCGGCAGGGCGAAGTAGAATCCGCCAGCGGCGCCGCACAGGCCGAGGACATGCAGGGCACGCAGCGTGGTTTTGCCAAAACGGAGGAGGTAGAACTGGGATTGTGTGGGTTGTTGGCTCATGAAGGGGCCAGGTTGGTGGCAGGTGTTGGCGACGATAGTACCCTCAGAGACCCAGGTGTGTGAAGAGACTCACATTTTCCATGAGCTTGCCGCTGTGGTTGGGAACTGCCAGAGTAGAGTGCACTCACAGAAGACAACCTTCGAAACAATCGGGATCGTAACAGGATGAAAAAATTGGCTCTTGCTCTGCTGGCCGCTGGTCTGGTGACCGGTGTTGCCCAGGCTCAACCCCTGGACCACAAAAAAATGCTGGCCACCATGGGTGGCGTGGATCAAAGCACCATGACGGCCAGCCCTCATGGTAACCCGCACGGTGCCGCGCCCATGCAGGACGCGATCCTGACCGGCGAACTGGATCCCAACAAACTGATTTTTGAACTGGTGCCGATGGGGCGCAGCTACCTGGATTACCAGGTGGACAGCGCGGCTCTGGCGCCGCTTCAGGGTTACAGCAAGCCCACGGAAATCACCGTGATCGTTGGCACCTGGTGTGGCGATTGCCATCAGCACACCCCGGCCTTCATCAAGATCATGAAGGCACTGAACAACGACGCCATCACCGTGCGTTACATCGGTGTCGACAAGCAGGGCAAAGCCGGCGATGTGGCCCTTGATGGCATCGAATTCAAGGCGATTCCGGCCTTTATCGTCAGCCAGGGCGGCAAGGAGATCGGTCGCATCGAAGGCGCTCCGAAAACCAGTCTGGAAGCCGATCTGGTGGCCATCCTGACGCAGTAAGTCTCTGCGCCCACGGCCGCTTTTGAGGTCGTGGGCGTTCTCCTGCTCCCGCTCTCTCTCCCTCCTGCTCCGCTATACGTTTCTCACACTCCGACGGGCGATCGCCTTGTCATCCTCCCTGAGGCATTCGGGACCTCCGCCCTGACGGCGAAAAATCCGGGAATTGGCCGTTTTTCGTCCGTGCAGCGGTACCGCAATTCAGGTACAATTTCGGGTTTGGATCTTCACCTCGTTTGTTAATTAAGTAGCAGGACGAACATGTTCGAAATCAATCCGGTGCTGAACAGCATCAAGGGGCTGTCTGAGCGGACAGAACTCCTTAGGGGGTACCTTTGACTACGACGCCAAAAAAGAGCGTCTGGAAGAAGTAAACGCGGAGCTGGAACAGCCCGACGTCTGGAATGAGCCCGAGCGCGCCCAGGAACTGGGTCGCGAGCGCAGCAACCTGGAAGCGGTGGTAAAAACCATCGATGACCTGGTGCTGGGCCTGGACGACGTCAGCGAGCTGGTGGATCTGGCGGTGGAAGAGCAGGACGAAGAGAGCTTTGAGGAAGCGAAAAGCGAACTCAAGGGGCTGGAAGAGCAGCTGGAGAAGCTGGAGTTCCGCCGTATGTTCTCCGGCCCGCAGGACCCCAACGACGCTTACCTGGATCTGCAGGCGGGCTCTGGCGGTACCGAAGCGCAGGACTGGTGCAACATCCTGCTGCGCATGTATCTGCGTTGGGCCGAAGCCAAGGGTTTCAAGACCGAGATCATCGAAGTCTCCGAAGGGGAAGTGGCCGGTCTGAAGAGCGCCACCGTCCGGATCTCCGGTGAGTACGCCTACGGCTGGTTGCGCACCGAAACCGGTGTTCACCGTCTGGTGCGGAAGTCCCCGTTCGATTCCGGTGGCCGACGTCATACCTCGTTCTCCTCCGCCTTCGTGTATCCGGAAG
>CAZWED010000496.1:0-1825 GCA_964632645.1 uncultured Ferrimonas sp.
AACCGGAATGGTCAGGTCGACCGATTTCAGGTTGTTGCCGCTGGCGCCATACAGCGTGATCTCTTTGCTGCTGTCGTAGGGCGTGCGTTGTGCCGGTACGGCGATCTTTTTCTTGCCGGACAGGTAATGGCCGGTCAGTGAATCCTCACTATTGAGGATGTCTTCCAGGGTGCCGTCGGCCACCACCTGGCCACCATGCACCCCGGCACCGGGGCCGATGTCGATGATGTGGTCGGCGGCGCGGATGGCGTCTTCGTCGTGCTCCACCACCAGTACGGTGTTACCCAGATCCCGCAGATGGGTGAGGGTACCCAGCAGGCGCTCGTTGTCGCGCTGGTGCAGACCGATGGAGGGTTCATCCAGCACGTACATCACGCCGACCAGCCCGGCGCCAATCTGGCTGGCCAGGCGGATGCGCTGGGCCTCGCCGCCGGAGAGGGTTTCGGCGGAGCGTGACAGCCCCACGTTGACGAGGAAACCAAGGCGATCGTGGATCTCCTTCAGCACCTTCTCGGCAATCTTGGCGCGTTGGCCTTCAAACTCCAGGCTGGCAAACCAGTCCAGCGCGTCGCCGATGGACCACTCGGTCAACACCGGAAGCGGGGTGTCCGCCACGTAGACGTGACGGGCCTCTTCCCGCAGGCGGGAGCCGCCGCAGCTGCGGCAGTGGGTGGTGGAGATGTACTTGGCCAGCTCCTCCCGTACCGAGTTGGACTCGGTCTCCTTGTAGCGCCGCTGCAGGTTATTGAGGATCCCTTCGAAGGGGTGACGACGGACAACGGTGTCGCCGCGGTCATTGACGTACTTGAAGTTGATGCTTTCCCGGCCGGATCCCTCCAGCACCAGCTTTTGCACCTTCTTGGGCAGTTCGTGCCAGGGGGTTTCGATGTCGAACTCGTAGTGCTCCGCCAGGGAGCGCAGCATCTGGTAGTAGTAGAAGTTGCGGCGGTCCCAGCCGCGGATGCAGCCTCCGGCGAGGGAGAGGTCCGGATTGGTCACCACGCGCTCTTCATCAAAGAACTGCTGCACACCGAGCCCGTCGCAGGTGGGGCAGGCGCCGGCGGGATTGTTGAAGGAGAAGATGCGCGGTTCCAGTTCGCTCATGGAGTAACCGCAGTGGGGGCAGGCGAAGTTGGCGGAGAAGATCAGCACCTCGCCGTCGCCCTCCATCGGTGCCACGGTGGCGATGCCGCCGGACAGCTCCAGCGCCGTCTCAAAGGATTCGGCCAGGCGCTGCTTCAGGTCATCCCGCACTTTGAAGCGGTCCACCACCACTTCGATGGTGTGTTTGACGTGCAGGTCCAGGGTCGGCGGATCGGAGAGGTCGCACACTTCACCGTCGATGCGGGCACGAATGAAACCCTGGGCCGCCAGGGATTCCAGCAACTTGATGTGCTCCCCCTTGCGCCCCTGCACCACCGGCGCCAGCAACATCTGCTTGGAGCCCTCCTCCAGCGTCAGCACCTTATCCACCATCTGCGACACGGTTTGCGCCGTCAGTGGCACCTGGTGCTCCGGACAACGGGGCTCCCCCACGCGGGCATAGAGCAAGCGCAGGTAGTCGTAGATCTCGGTGATGGTGCCCACGGTGGAACGCGGGTTGTGGGAGGTGGACTTCTGCTCAATGGAGATCGCCGGAGAGAGGCCTTCGATGTGGTCGACATCCGGCTTCTCCATCAGCGACAGGAACTGACGGGCGTAAGCGGAGAGGGATTCCACATAGCGGCGTTGGCCTTCCGCGTACAGGGTGTCGAACGCCAGCGAGGACTTGCCGGAACCGGACAGGCCGGTGATCACGATAAGCTTGTCCCTCGGGATGGTGAGG
>CAZWED010000497.1:0-1825 GCA_964632645.1 uncultured Ferrimonas sp.
GATGATGAAGTTGATGTCGCCCTGGCGGTACAGCCAGGCCTGCTTAGAACGGTGTTTGGCGATCTCGGCAAAACCGAGCAGGCTGAACAGTGATTTCAGCGCGTCGATGCCCGCGGCGTCGGGGGCGGTGTACTCGACAAATTCAAATCCGTCGGTTCCCAGCGGATTCCAATCCGGATTCGCTTGATGGGCCATAATAACTTCTCCCTGGTTACATTGTTGTTATGTCAGATAGCCTGTTTAAACAATGAGACCGGAAGAATAAATAGCGTGCGCCAGATCACACTTCCCTGAACGCACAAAGGGGATGTCACCCTGGCTTTACATACGGCGACATCCCCTTTTATTTCATTGGCTTAGCTTACTTTCTGGTTTTCCCTATGCCATGCTCCCGCAGCTTGTTGGCGATCGCCGTATGGGAGACCCCAAGCTTGCGCGCCAGCTGTCGGGTGGAGGGGTAAGCCGGGTACAGACGACGCAACAGACTCGCCTCAAACTGCTTCACCGCTTCATCCAGTGTGCCTTCGAACTCCTGGTCAAAGTAGCCAAAGCCTTCGGTCCAGGAGGGCAGACGCAGCTGCTCCGGTGTCAAATCCCCCCGTTCATCCGCCATGGAAACGGCGCGGAAGATGGCGTTTTTGAGCTGACGAACGTTGCCGGGCCAGGCGTAGTTCTTCATAAACTCCCGACACTCCGCCGACAGCTGACGTAACGGGCTGGCCAGTTGCTGGCTGTAGTGCTCCATAAACAGCTCAGCCAGCGGAATGATGTCCGCCTTGCGCTCCCGCAGCGGGGGCAGGTGCAGGTTCAGAACATTGATGCGGTAGTAGAGATCTTCGCGGAATTCGCCGCGCTGACACAGCTCGGACAGGTCCTTCTGGCTGGCGCAAATCACCCGCAGATCCACCCGGATCTCGGTATCGTCGCCCACCCGGCGGAAACAGCCATCCTGGATCAGGCGCAGCAACTTCACCTGAAGCTGAGGCGTCATGTCGGCCACCTCGTCCAGGAAGATGGTGCCCCCGTCCGCCTGCTCCACCACGCCGCGTTTAACCACTTCGCCCGGTGCCTTGCAGAGGCCAAATAGCTCGCTTTCCGCCACGCTGTCCGGCAACGAGGCGCAGTTGATCACCACGAACCCCTTGTCCTGTCTCAGGCTGGCTTCGTGACAGGCCCGGGCCAGCAACTCCTTACCGGTGCCGGTTTCCCCGGTGATCAGCAACGGCGCTTCAAGCTGCGCCATCCGACGGGCTTCCGCCAGCAGCGCGCGCATCTTGTCGCTCTCCGCCAGCAGGGTGTCGAATCCGCTGATCTGGTCCCGCAGGGCGTTAAACTGCTTGCCGACCCGCGCGGGCGATTTCAGCAACACCATGGCACCGGCCAGAATGCTGGTGCCCTCCTCATCGGGCAGGTCAATCGGCAGGATCTCGGCCAGGTACTGGTTGCCCTGCACCGAGACCCGGGTGGCCTGCGGCAGAACATCGTCCAGCCCCAGCCAGCGAAGGAAGGAGAACCCCTGAATCCAGTTGCCCACCGGCTCCTCCATCACCTGTTCGCGGGGCAGCCCCAACAGGGAGAGAATGGAGTCATTGGCCATGGTGATCCGCCCCTTCAGATCGATGGCGAAGATGGGGTCAGGCAGCGTCCGCAGCAACGCCTCCATCGCGTAATGTTCACGCTCGGACGGCATAAAGGAGACGGTTTTGACGTCGGTAACCCCGGGAATTTTCCGGATCATCGGCATCAGGATCTGTAACTCCTCGAAGCTGGGCGCGGGGATCTGCATAAACACGTAGCCGGCGCTGCCTGCATCGATGGCGTTAAT
>CAZWED010000498.1:0-1817 GCA_964632645.1 uncultured Ferrimonas sp.
AGCAGGGCCCTGGCGGCGCAGTTCGGATTTCGCCGTTGTTCATTTTTGTGCCGGTTCCTTCCCCTAAAGAACCGGTTGGGTGGCGAATGTTGAGCAGTGTACGGAAAGTGGTCTGTCCTGTCCTCCCCCAATCTGAACGCAAGTTGAATTGTGCGATCCGTCTCACGCTGGAGAGAATTCGGTGTGAGCTGGGTCTCGGAAAATGGCGCCCAACCTGCGTCTTTCCCGACAAATGGGCTGAGCGGGGATCACTTTGCAGCGCGTATCGAGCCGGAGTAAGCTGGGAGACTTCCATAACAAGAGTGGCCAAGATGGCCACCACAACAAAAGAACGGAGTTTGGCGTTGAGCAGTACCAATCCCCTGTTGGGCACCTTTGATGCCCCATTCGGCCTGCCGCCCTTTGCGGCCATCCGCGATGATCACTTTGCCCCCGCATTTGAGGCGGGCATGGCGGCGCAACTGGAGGAGGTGAACGCCATCGTGAACCACCCCGACGCGCCGACGTTCGCCAACACCATCGAAGCGCTTGAGCGGTCCGGTAGCCTGCTGGCCCGCACCCAGATGCTGTTTGAAAACCTGATCGGCACCGACACCAATCCGCAGCGCCAGTCCATTGAGCAGACCTACGGTCCGAAACTGGCGGCCCATCAGGATGCCATTGCGCTGAACGCCGAGCTGTTTTGCCGCATCGACGCGGTCTGGCAGCAACGCGAAGCGCTGCAAGGCGAAGCCCGGGTGCTGACCGAGAAAACCTACGAACGCTTTGTGCGTGGTGGCGCGCAGCTGGAGGGCGAAGCCCGGGCACGGCTGGCGGCCATCAATCAGGAGCTGGCCAGCCTGCAGATCCGGTTTGCCCAGAATCTGCTGGCCCAGAACAACGGCTTTGTGCACGTTATCAATGACCCGGCGGAGCTGGCCGGGTTGCCCACTGCGATGATCCAGGCGGCCGCCGCCAAGGCGGAGGCGTTGGGGCAGCCGGGCAAGTGGGCGTTCGGCTGTGACCGGACGGTGCTTTACCCCTTCCTGACCTATTGTCAGCACCGTGGTCACCGCCAGGCGCTGTACCAGGGCTACCTGAAGCGGGCGGACAACGACGACGAACAGGACAACAAAGCCAACCTGCGCCGCCAGGTCGCGCTGCGTCAGGAGCGGGCGGCCCTTTTGGGGTTTGCCACTCACGCCCACTATGAACTGGCAGACCGCATGGTCGAGGGGCCGGAAGCGGCTCAGGCCCTGATGGATGAGGTGTGGCAGGCCACGGCGAAGAAGGCCCGTGATGAGGCGGAGGTGTTGCAGGCGCGCATCCACGCCGACGGCCACGACTTTACTCTCGCAGGGTGGGACTGGTGGTACTACGCCGAACAGGTGCGCCAGGCGGAATACGCTCTGGATGACGAGCAACTGAAGCCCTATTTCAGCCTGGACAATGTCATTGAGGGGGCGTTCCACACCGCCCGCAACCTGTTTGGTATCGACTTTATCCCGCAGCCCGAACTGACCCTCTACCACGATGAAGCGCGGGCCTGGGAAGTGGTGGACGCCCAGGGGCGGCATCTGGGGCTGTTTATCGGCGACTACTTTACCCGCGACAGCAAGCGGGGCGGGGCGTGGATGACGGTATTCCGCGAGCAATCCCGACTGGACGGCGAGGTTCGCCCCATCGTGCAGAACGTCTGCAACTTCCCCAAACCGCAGGCGGGCGAACCGGCGCTGCTGGATTTTGAACACGTTCGCACCCTGTTCCATGAGTTTGGCCACGCGCTTCATGGCTTGCTGACCGACTGCCACTATGCGTCCCTGTCGGGCACCAACGTG
>CAZWED010000499.1:0-1807 GCA_964632645.1 uncultured Ferrimonas sp.
GATGGGTGGCCAGACCCCGGCGCTCTCCGGCGACCAGCGTTTCCAGGCGATCACCCTGCCGCTGGCCGATCTGGTGGCGGACGTGCCGCTGCTGGGTTCGCTCTACTCCAAGCTGCTGTCCGGCCACACCCTGCTGGTGTATCTGGCGTTCGCCATGGTGCCGCTGTCCTGGTGGATCCTGCAACGCACCCGCTTCGGCCTGCGTCTGCGCGCCGTGGGTGAAAACCCGCACTCCGTGGACACCGCCGGCATCTCCGTGACCTGGCTGCGCTACCGTGCGCTGATCATCGCCGGCATTCTGGCGGGCATCGCCGGTGCCTACCTGTCCACCGGCCACGCTGCGGGCTTTGTGCCCAACATGAGCGCCGGTAAAGGCTTTATCGCTCTGGCGGCACTGATCTTTGGTAAGTGGCGTCCGGTGCCGGTCATGCTGGGCTGTCTGCTGTTTGGCTTCCTTGATGCCCTGGCGGTTCGTCTGCAGGGTGTGGAGCTGCCGCTGGTTGGCGAAGTGCCGGTGCAGGCGATCGAAGTGTTGCCCTACGTGCTGACGGTGCTGCTGCTGGCTGGCTTTATCGGTAAGGCGGTTGGCCCCAAAGCGGTTGGCCAGCCCTACGTGAAGTCACGCTGATACCGCATCAGGCAAAATGCACAACGCCCCCATCCGGGGGCGTTGTTGTTTCTGCCATCCACCGGAGTGTTCTGTCTCTGGCAGAATCAAGAAGGGGCCTGTCAGGCCCCTTACGATTACATCACAACGACCGTGCCATACCCCTGGGCCTGGTAGCCAATCAGGGAGATAAAGGTGTTGCCGACCAGTTCAATGCCCGGCAGCAGCGCCTCCTCGTTGACGTTAAACAGGCCGGTGGCGATGGAGCACGCTTCCAGCCGTACCCCTTTGGAGGCCAGCCGCGCGATCAGGGCGGCGATGTGCTTGCGCTCAGGGGTATCCGCACCGCGGTCTTCAATAAACTGCACCGCAGGGCCACGGAACGCGATAACAAAATCCGGTGTCACCCCCTGGGCCAGCAACCCTTCATGGGTCTTCTCTATCACCTGGAGGTAGAGCGGCAGCTTGGCCTCTTCCGCCAGGTTGATGTCGAACACCGCTTTGCCCTGGGTGACCCCGGCCAACGCCCGACTGTCCAGCGGGCGATCCGCCGCCGAGGCCGCAGGCAGGGACAGGCTGAACAACAGCGGTATTGAGATCAGCAACCAGTGGTTGATACGGGACATAACGATTCCTTCCTATGGGTTTGTAAAGAGGGAAGAATCGTGCCTTAACCAATGCATAAGTTAAAGCTAATTTATGCTCTTCTAAATCACCGATCACAATCTGGAAGGAAGCCACACCGTCAGTCTGTGCATTAGCCTACGCCCCCCTTCATTGCTGCGGCTTACGCGCACACAGCACTTGGGACAGGCTGGTCCGGCGTGAAGCCGGCTCACGGGCAGAGACAACAACGCCCCCATTCGGAGGCGCTATGACGTCAGAGACGGAATCCTCACCCGCCATTGCCAGTGAGGCCGCCTGATGGTCCGCGACTCACTTCAGGCGCGTCAGCCCGATCAGCGCCAGAATCGCGCCCCCCACCATGCCAGCCCACGCTTCAATGGGCGTATCTCCGCTCAGGGCACGAGTCACCTGGGAACTTGCCGAGTCGTAGATGTTGTAGCCCCAGAAAGCCAGAGCAACGCCTGCGACAAGAAGCACGATGCCAATGATCTTACTATTCATTTTCACTCCGATGGTGTTAAACCGTTACGTTGACCGGCCAGGAACTCAACAGGTTTTCGGCCTCAGCTTAAA
>CAZWED010000500.1:0-1787 GCA_964632645.1 uncultured Ferrimonas sp.
GTGATCATGCCCCCCACCATCGGTGCGGCGATCTTCTGCATCACCTCATTACCGGTGCCGCTGCCCCACATGATCGGCAACAGACCGAAGAAGATGGTGGCCACGGTCATCGCCTTGGGCCGGATCCGCATGACCGCCCCTTCAATCAGGGCGTCTTTCAGGTCCTGCTCGTGGCGCATCAGTCCCTTCTTCTCATGGGCCTTGATGGTGTTGTTCAGGTACACCTGCATCACCACTCCGAACTCCGCCGCCACCCCGGCCAGGGCGATCATGCCGACCGCCACCGCCACGGAGAGGTTGTACCCCAGGCCAAACAGCAGCCAGGCGGACCCCACCAGGGCAAAGGGCAGACTGAGCATGATGATGCTGGCCTGTACCACGGAACCGAAGGTCATCATCAGCAGCAGGAAGATCACCGCCAACATCATCGGGATCACCATCTCCATCTTGGCTTCCACCCGCTGCATGTACTCATACTGGCCGGCAAAGCTGACGGAGTAGCGGGGCGGCAGTTGCAGCTCCTGGTTGAGCGCTTCCCGCGCCTGGGTGATGTACTCACCGATGGAGATTTCGCTGCTGTCGATGTCGACAAACACCCAGGAGATCAGGCGACCGTTCTCACTGGCGAGCATCGGTGCGCCATCGCGGATGGTCAGGTCCGCCAGGGTCTGCAGCGGCACGTACTTACCGGTTTTGGTCAGCACCGGCAGGTTGCGCAGCTTCTCGATGTCGTCGCGCAGCTCACGGGGGTAACGGATGTTGATGGGGTAACGCTCCTGCCCCTGAACCGATTCCCCCATGGTCATGCCGCCAATCGCCATCTGCACCACGTCCTGCACGTCCCGCAGGGTCATGCCGTAACGGGCGGCCACGGTCAGCTTGGGATCAATGTCCAGATAGCGGCCACCCCCGGTGCGCTGGGCAAAGGCCGAAGTGGTGCCCGGCAGCGGCGCCAGGATCGCTTCCACTTCGGTACCGATGCGCTGCAGCTCTTCGACGTCAGCCCCGGAGATCTTCACCCCGACCGGGGTTCGCACGCCGGTGGACAGCATGTCGATGCGGGTTTTGATCGGCTGCACCCAGGCGTTGGTGATGCCCGGCACTTTCACCGTGCGCTGCAGATCCGCAATGATCCCTTCCAGCGTCTGTCCCTCTCGCCATTCGGACTGGGGCTTCAGCATGATGGTGGTTTCCAGCATGGTCAGCGGCGCCGGGTCAGTGGCGCTGTCCGCCCGTCCGACTTTGCCGAACACCCGCGCCACTTCCGGCAGGGTCTTAATCAGGCGGTCGGTCTGCTGCAGGATCTCGGCCGCTTTACCGGCGCTGACCCCGGGCAGGGTGGTCGGCATGTAAAGCAGGTCGCCCTCCTCCAGCTCCGGCATAAACTCCGAGCCCATCCGGGTCATCGGGTAGTAGGCACTGGCCAGGGCCACCACCGCCAGCAGCAGGGTGATCTTGGGAAAACGCAGCACCACCTTGAGCGCCGGCTGGTAAAGCGCGATCAGGAACCGGCTGATCGGGTTTTTCCGCTCATCCGGGATCTTGCCCCGCACGAAGTAGCCCATCAGCACCGGGATCAGGGTGATCGCCAGAATGGCCGACGCCGCCATGGCAAAGGTCTTGGTGTAGGCCAGCGGATGGAACAGGCGTCCCTCCTGGGCCTCCAGGGCAAACACCGGGATAAAGCTCAGGGTGATGATCAACAAGCTGAAGAACAGCGCCGGCCCCACTTCGACGGCGGACTCTTTGATCAGCTGCCAATGGGCCGGCCCTTCCGGCGCACTGCC
>CAZWED010000501.1:0-1784 GCA_964632645.1 uncultured Ferrimonas sp.
CGCCTCATGCAGGCGCGCCCCCCAGATGGCAATCTGCTTGAGCAGCCACTGATAGTGCTCTTCGCCCCGACCGTGGCAGACCACCACTACCTGCTTGGCCAGCGAGGCCACATCGGGGCCAAACATGGGGTGCAGGCCCAGCACCGGGCCGCGGTGCGCTTTGAGCATCGCCGCCAGGGGCGCCTGCTTGATGGAGGTGAGATCCACCAGCAGGCAATCCTGTGGCAACGGCGGCAGGCGCTCAATCACCTCACAGGTTTTGTCGATCGGCACACTGACCACCACCAGGCCGGCGTCGGCCACCAGCGCATCGGCCCGATCCCAGTCCCCCTCCTCGAGGATCCGCACCTCGTAGCCAGACAGGGTAAACAGCTGGGCAAACAGGCCACCGAGCTTACCCCCGCCCCCGACGATGACAATGGGACCGAGCGTGTCGTGCACCCGCTTGAACCCCACCTCTTTCTCAGAGACGTACGATTCCCGCATGATGCGGCGAAGCAGGTCTTCAATCAGCTGGGGCGGCACGCCCATCGCTTCCGCTTCGGCGCGCCGTTTTGCCAGCATGCTGGCTTCCCGCTTGGGCGCGTAAATGGGCACGCCCTCCTTGTGTTTGATGGCCCCCACCTGGCCCACCAGATCGAGGCGGCGACGCAGCAGCGCCAGCATCTCCTGATCGACCTGGTCTATCTGCTCCCGCAGAGCATCCAGCGCAGCGCAACTTGGTTCCGCCATCAGGCCCCCTTAAACCGGTTGGGCAGCATCGGACCCAGCGCCTCGGCGCCAACCCGCAGCAGGGATTCGGTGGTGCTCCAGTCGATGCAGGCGTCGGTGATCGAGAGGCCGTACTCGAGCTGATCCCTGGGGGTGTCGGCGCTCTGCGCCCCCTCCTTCAGGTGGCTCTCCAACATGATGCCGATGATGGAGGTGTTGCCCTCGAGGATCTGGTGGAACACGTTCTGCGCCACCAGGGGCTGTCGCGCCGGATCCTTGGAGGAGTTGCCGTGGCTGCAGTCGATCACCAGGCGCGCGCTCAGGCCGGCCGCATGCAGCTCCTGGGCGCACAGTGCCACATTGACCGAGTCGTAGTTGGGCTGTTTGCCGCCCCGCAGGATCACGTGGCCGTCCGGGTTGCCCTGGGTCTGCAGCAGCGCCACCTGCCCCGCCTGGTTAATCCCCATAAAGCGGTGCGGATGGGAGGCGGCCTGGAGGGCGTTTATCGCCACATCCAGCTTGCCGTCGGTGCCGTTCTTGAAGCCAACCGGCATGGACAGGCCAGAGGCCATTTCACGGTGCGTCTGGGATTCGGTGGTGCGGGCGCCAATGGCCGACCAGGCGAACAGTTCGCTGAGGTATTGGGGACTGATCGGGTCCAGCGCTTCGGTGGCCACCGGCAGCTCCAGCTCGGCGAGCCAGATCAGCAGCTCACGGGCCTGGCGCAGACCCTTCTCCACGTTGAAGGAACCGTCCATGTCCGGATCGTTGATCAGCCCTTTCCAGCCCACGGTGGTGCGCGGCTTTTCGAAGTACACGCGCATCAGGATGTAGAACTGCCCTTTGAGCTCATCGTGCAGCTTCTTCAGCTTGAGCGCGTACTCCTTGGCCGCCTCCACATCGTGGATGGAGCAGGGGCCGGCCACCACCAGAATGCGGTTGTCGCGCTTGTGGACGATGTCCGCCACGGTCTGGCGGGCATCCAGGATATATCGATAGGCGTGGTCGGACAGCGGCAGCTCGGCCTTGAGCTCGGCCGGGGTGATCAGGACTCGTTCCGAGTCGATGTGGAT
>CAZWED010000502.1:0-1784 GCA_964632645.1 uncultured Ferrimonas sp.
TTTGATCGCTCGGCGCTGAACGCGGAGCTGGAGAAGATTGAGAAGCCGGCGGGGATCAGCAATCCCAAAGATTTCCGTAACGAGATCGTCAACTTCGTGCTGCGGGCGCGGGCCAACAACAATGGCAAGAACCCGAACTGGACCAGCTATGAAAAGCTGCGCTCGGTCATCGAGAAGAAGATGTTCTCCAATACCGAGGATCTGTTGCCGGTGATCTCCTTCAACACCAAGACCTCCGCGGATGAGCAGAAGAAGCACGATGACTTCGTCGACCGGATGATGGAGAAGGGCTACACCCGCAAACAGGTGCGGCTGCTGTCCGAGTGGTACCTCCGCGTTCGGAAGTCGAGCTGATGGGAGGTTGCCAATGGCCCACTTTATCGACCGGCGTCTGAACGCCAAGGGCAAGAGTACGGTCAACCGGCAGCGTTTTCTGCGTCGTTACAAGCAGCAGATCAAGAAAGCCGTGTCCGATGCGGTGACCAACCGCAGTGTGACCGACGTGGAAAGCGGCGAACGGATCAGCATTCCGGCCAAGAACATCACCGAGCCGATGTTTCACCACGGCAGCGGCGGCGATCGGGAGCGGGTGCACCCGGGCAACGACCAGTTTGTCCGTGGTGACCGCATCGAGCGCCCGCCCGGCGGCGGTGGCAGCGGGGCCGGACAGGGCCAGGCGTCCAACAGTGGCGAGGGCGAGGACGACTTTGTCTTCACCATCTCCAAGGACGAGTACCTGGACCTGCTGTTTGACGACCTCGCCCTGCCCAACCTGCAGCGCAACAGCCTGGACAAGCTGGTGGAGTTCAAAACCTACCGGGCTGGCGTCACCACCGACGGCGTGCCCGCCAACATTCACATTGTCCGGTCACTGCGCCAGTCTCTGGCGCGGCGCACCGCGCTGACCGCGGGCAAAAAGCAGCGTCTGGCAGAACTGGAAGCCAACCTGGCGACGCTCCTCAACACCCCGGGGTCCAGCACCGAGGAGATCCAGGCGCTGGAAGAGGAGATCGCGGAGCTGAAGCGCCGCATCGATGCCGTGCCCTTTATTGACACCTTCGACCTGCGCTACAACGCCTTCAACCAACGTCCGGTGCCCACCTCCAAGGCGGTCATGTTCTGCCTGATGGACGTGTCCGGTTCGATGGACCAGGCCACCAAGGACATGGCAAAGCGCTTCTACATCCTGCTTTACCTGTTCCTCACCCGCACCTACAAGGCGCTGGATGTGGTGTTTATCCGTCACCACACCCAGGCCAAAGAGGTGGACGAGCACGAGTTTTTCTACAGCCAGGAGACCGGGGGTACCATCGTCTCCAGCGCCCTTAAGCTGATGCACGAGATCCAGGCTGAGCGCTATCCGTCCAACGAGTGGAACATCTACGTCGCCCAGGCCTCGGACGGGGACAACTGGGCCGACGATTCGCCGCAGTGCCGGGAGATCATGGAAACCAAAATCCTGCCGGTATGCCGTTACTACACCTACATCGAAATCACCAACCGGGCCCACCAGACCTTGTGGCGGGAGTATGAAGCGCTGGCCAAGTCCAACCCGCACTTTGCGCTTCAGCACATCCGCTCGGTGGAGGACATCTACCCGGTATTCCGCGAGCTGTTCAAAAAGCAGGCCGCGTAAACCATTTCAGGGGGGGTTGATCATGGCGGAGCGCAAAACACTTCCGGACGGTCCGGACTGGACCTTTGAACTGCTGGAACAGTACCAGAGCGAAATCACGCGCGTGGCAGCGCACTACCGCCTCGACACCTACCCCAACCAGATTGAG
>CAZWED010000503.1:0-1773 GCA_964632645.1 uncultured Ferrimonas sp.
TGCACACCCGCTCCGAGTTCTGCGCCAACTGCCACAACGTGTTTAACCCGGTGCACGGCAACTTCCCGCTGGAACACACCTACGAGGAGTGGAAACAGTCCGACTACGCCAAAGCGGCGATCCAGTGCCAGGACTGCCACATGGTGCCGGTGGAGATCGCCGTCCGCGTTGCCGACGAGATGAAGCCGGTGAAAGCGCTGGAGCAGCACCGCCTGAGCGGCCAGGCCGCCCGGGGAGGCCCGGTGCGTTCCGTCGTGCATGACCACGGCTTTGTCGGCGGCAACGCGGTACTCGCCCCGCTGCTGGGTGTCGAGGGGGGAGAAGCCCACGCGCAGGAAGCCACCAAGCGCCTGCAAACCGTGGCGGAACTGGAAACCGCCCTGGTTGAAGCCGATGGCAAAGCCCGGCTGAGCGTGACCGTTCACAACCGCCGCGCCGGTCACGACCTGCCGACCAGCCTGAGCTTTATCCGCCAGGTGTGGCTGGAAGTGGTGATCCAAGACGCTCAGGGCAACATCTTGCTGCGCTCCGGTACCCTCAACGCCGACAACAGCCTGCCGGCAGACACTGTGGTGTTCCAGGACAGCGCCGTCGACGCCGAAGGCAAGCCAGAGCACAAGCCGTGGAAGATCGCGCGCTTCTCCGTGGAGAACAGCATCCCGGCCAAGGGCAGCAAAACCGTTGAGTACGGCTTCGCCCTGCCGGCGGAGGGTCAGTACACCGTGACCACCACCCTGCACTACCGCTCCTTCGACCAGAGCGTGGCCGACTACCTGCTGACCGACAGCGTCACCGTGCCGTCCGTCACCATGAGCCGCCTGACCCAGCGCTTTGAAGGCACCCGCCTTATCAGCAGCGATAACAGCCTGTAATCGCCGTCAACGCGCCCAAAAAAGCCACCGCATTGCGGTGGTTTTTTTGGGCCTCGTAGGTGGGGAAAACCGCCCGACGTAGCGTGGGGTCTGCGCCGCGTTCGTCAGAAACCACCTGGCCAGCTCGGCGTGCCCATCGAACTCAAGAAGGCACGCCTCTGCACCTCGCACCTGGAACGGTTGACTCGGGACAATCTGGCGCCACAATTCCGTGGGGTGTTCTGCTTCACCACCCCGGAACACCGAGACTGCGCCGCCCGGCCTGCACCGCCTTATTGGCTACCGTTGCGCCGGGGGCGTGCCCAACCGCGGATTCCGCGTCACGCTTTATCGGGCCTTGCCGAACTGATGAAACCACCCGCCACTGAACACGCCGGCCTGCGCCGCGCCACCAAACCCGATCTGCCCGCCCTGCTGGCGCTGGAACAGGCCTGCTTTGGCCATCACAGCTACCCGGATTTCTTCTTCCGCCAGGCCCTCGACTGCTGGGGTGACCAGCTGTGGCTGGCCGAGCAGGATGGCGAGGTACTGGGCTACCTGCTGATGGCCCCGGGTCAGCAACAGGAGGGCTGGATCCTGGCGTTGGCCGTGGCCGAAGCCGCCCGGGGCCGGGGCCTGGCCCGGGCCCTGCTGAACCGGGCGCTGAGCGAGGCCGGTCGCTACGCCCGCCTGAAGCTCACCGTCGACCCGGCCAACACTCCGGCGCTGGCGCTGTACCAGAGCCTCGGCTTTGCCACCGTGGCTCAGGAGCCGGACTACTTCGGCCCGGATTCCCCCCGGCTGGTGCTGGCCTGGACGCCCTGAGCGGCAACGTTAAGACACACAAAAAGCGGGCCGAACAAGGACCATCGCGGTAATCCAGCGGCCCCGGACGGTTCGTCACCGAGCGCATCGCCTTAAC
>CAZWED010000504.1:0-1767 GCA_964632645.1 uncultured Ferrimonas sp.
GCCCCCCATCACGATGCCGCTGCCCCACACCACCACCGGTTTGCCGAAGCGGTGGATCAGGTAGTCCAGCCGGTACTCCCGGGTGAAGAAGGCTTCCACTTCCGGCGTCCGCTCCCCGGGGTGCTCCGAGGCGGCTTTGTGCATGGCACGAATGTCTCCGCCGGCACAGAACGCCTTCTCACCGGCTCCCTGCAGCCAGACACACACCACCGCATCATCCTGCTGCCACGCCAGCAACTGGGCATGGAGCTGGTCCACCATCTCCAGCGATAGGGCATTCAGGGAGGCTTCGCTGTTCAGGGTGGCCACACCGATCTGGCGTCCGTTATCCGTGGTCAGAACGGAAAAAAGCACTGGCGCTGTCATCTGGGTGTCCCTCCTATCGATTTTTCCATTGGGCGGGGCGTTTCTCGAGAAACGCCTGTACCCCTTCTTTTTGATCCTCGCTGTCGAACAGATCGACAAAGCGTTCCCGCTCCATGCCCAGAGCCTGGGCCCGCGGCATGTGGCGGCCCGCCTGGATCAGGCGCTTGCAGGCGGCCACGGCCACCGGACTCTGTTTGCCGACCCTCCCGGCCAGGGCCAGGGCGGCGTCAACAGCCGTACCGGTGTCCACCACCTGCTCCACCAGGCCGATCTTCTCCGCCTGCTCCGCGTTCACGCGTTCGCCACAGAGGATGATCCGTTTGGCCCAGCCCTCCCCCACCAGCGCGGTGAGATTCTGGGTGCCGCCAGCGCAGGGCAGCAACCCCACGGTGGCTTCCGGCAGCGCCATCTGCGCCTGGCGTTCGGCGATGCGGAGGTCACAGGCCAGGGCCACTTCCAGTCCGCCTCCCATGGCGTAGCCGTTGATGGCGGCAATGGAGACGCCACGAAACGCGGACAGGGCTTCAAAGGCCTGGCCAAAGCGGCGGGCCATGGTCACGGCGACGGCCTTGTCGCCGTCGGAGAACAGGTTGAGGTCGGCCCCGGCGGAGAAAAACTTCTCCCCTTCACCGGTGATCACCAGGGCGTAGATCGCCCGGTTGGCGTTCAGCTCCTCCACCAGGGTTTTCAGCTCACCCAGGCTCTGCTCGGTCCAGGTGTTGGCGGGCGGGTTGCTGATGGTGACCAGGGCGGTGTGGCCACGCTGCTCCAGCTTGATGCATTCCATTTCAAACGCTTCCTGTTGTTTGGCATCGGGGCCGCAATGGGCCCCGTTCAATGGATTCAGAGGATCGCGCCGGCGTGCTCATCCAGCAGGCGACGGGCCACGATCAGGCGCATGATCTCGTTGGTGCCTTCCAGGATCTGGTGCACCCGCACGTCCCGCACATGGCGCTCCAGCGGGTACTCACGGATGTAACCGTAGCCGCCGTGGATCTGCAGCGCTTCGTTGCAGACGGTAAAGCCCACGTCGGTGGCAAACCGCTTGGCCATGGCGCAATAGGCGGTTTTCTCCGGGTCGTCACTGTCCAGCTTGAACGCCGCCAGGCGCACCATCTGGCGGGCAGCCACCAGCTCCGTGGCCATGTCCGCCAGCTTGAACTGCAGGGCCTGGAAAGCCGCCAGCGGCTTGCCAAACTGCTTGCGCTCGGTCATGTACTGTTGCGCCCGCTCCAGCGCGGCCTGGGCGGTGCCGAGGGAGCAGGCCGCAATGTTGATGCGTCCGCCATCCAGCCCCTTCATGGCAAAGGTGAATCCCTGGCCCTCGTCGCCCAGCAGGTTGGCCACCGGCACACGCACGTTCTCGAAGGTCACCAGTCGGGTCGGCTGGGCGTTCCAGCC
>CAZWED010000505.1:0-1761 GCA_964632645.1 uncultured Ferrimonas sp.
GCTGCGGCATTTGGGGTATCCATGCCGTGAGTCAATCCTAGTTCAGATTCTCTGGCTTCGCGGATTGGGCCCCCGTGTCCATTAGCCCAAAGTCTAGGTGGGGGAGAGTTATACACGCGATTTCCGTGTGGTTTAATGGCGCGGTTCGGTCCTGCGGCCGTTCATATAAAAAGGATTAATAAAGAACTATTTAGAGGGAAGGGATAATGCAAAAGCCCAGCACGCCCAGTATCGGGGCCGCCACCGAATACGGGGGCAAAAAGCGGGATACAAAGGCGTTACTATTGATCGCCGATATCTTGCTATTTATCGCATTGATTCAGTTTTTACCGTTTGATCCGCAAGTGAATAAAGGGCTTGCCCTGCTGGTCTTCACCGCGGTGCTGTGGCTGACCCAGGCGATCCACATCACCATCACGGCCATTCTGGTGCCGGTTCTGGCGATTTTCCTTGGCCTGACCGACACCGCCAAGGCCCTCTCCAACTTTGCCAACCCGATCATCTTTTTGTTTTTTGGTGGCTTTGCCATGGCGGCGGCCCTGCACGTTCAGGGCATTGATAAGCGCCTCGCCTCCCGGGTGATCAGCCTGTCCGGCGGTAAGCTGGCCAACGCGTCGCTGATGCTGTTTGGGGTAACCGGCCTGCTGTCCATGTGGATCAGCAACACCGCCACCGCCGCGATGATGCTGCCGCTGGCGCTGGGGATGCTGAGCCAGCTGGACCCGAAAGAACACCGTCGCACCTACGTCTACGTTCTGCTGGGTTGCGCCTACAGCGCCAACATCGGCGGCATCGGTACTCTGGTGGGCAGCCCCCCGAACGCCATTGCGGCGGCGGAAGTGGGGCTGGATTTTGCCGGATGGATGGAGTTTGGCCTGGTGGCGATGGCGATCCTGTGGCCGCTGGTTATTCTGGCGATGCACATGCTGATTAAGCCGGACCTGTCGCACCGTTTCGAGTTCCACGCGGACCAGCCCGAGTTGAGTGGCAAGGCCAAACTGACGCTGGCGGTGTTCCTCGTTACCGTGGCCTGCTGGATCTTCTCCAAGCCGCTTTCCGCTGCGCTTGGGGGCATCGCCAAGTTCGATACCTTTGTGGCCCTCTCCGCGGTGGTGGCATTGGGCGCACTCCGTCTGGTTAAGTGGAGCCAGATTGAGCGTCAAACCGACTGGGGCGTGCTGCTGCTGTTCGGCGGTGGCCTGACTCTCTCCGGCGTGCTGAAGACAACCGGCACCAGCGTGTTCCTCGCCAACCAGATCTTCGCCATCTTCGGCAGCACCCATATGGCCCTGCTGACTCTGGTGATCATCCTGTTCGTGGTGATGCTGACCGAGTTTGCCAGTAACACCGCCAGTGCCGCGCTGCTGGTACCGGTGTTCGCCTCCATCGCGGAAGTGCTGGGCGTCTCGCCGGTGATTCTGGCGGTGCTGATCGGCATCTCCGCATCCTGTGCCTTTATGCTGCCGGTCGCGACGCCGCCCAACGCCATCATGTATGGCTCTGGCCACATCAGGCAGAGCGATATGATGCGTGCCGGTGCGGTGGTTAACCTGATCTGTGTGCTGGTGCTGTTTGCCCTGAGCCAGTGGCTTTGGTAATCGGCCACAAAGTGTGCGAATGATCGCTTAAGGCCGCCTTTATGGCGGCCTTCCCTTGCATGCGCCCCAGCGTATGGGGATAATGCCCCTGCGTTTTCGGACGCACCTGTCTATGGTGCCCCGGTCCTCTCGCAATGCTAAATCGTTGACCTGGTCAGGCCCG
>CAZWED010000506.1:0-1742 GCA_964632645.1 uncultured Ferrimonas sp.
TCGCCGATAAAGCAGATGCCGGTGCTGTCTTTCTTGTCCGCAGTGATCAGGCCCTGCTCCTCAGCGATACGGCGCACCTCCGGCTTCTCCAGTTCACCGACCGGAAACAGCGTCTGCGCCACGTGTTCGTGACTCAGGGTGTAGAGGAAGTAGCTCTGGTCCTTGTTGTTGTCCAGACCACGGAGCATCTCGAACGTGCCATCTTCACGCTGGCGGCGACGGACATAGTGGCCGGTGGCGATGTAATCCGCCCCCAGTGCCTCGGCCGCAAATTCCAGAAAGGCCTTAAACTTGATTTCCTTGTTGCACATGATGTCCGGGTTCGGGGTACGACCGGCTTTGTACTCCGCCAGGAAATACTCGAACACGTTGTCCCAGTACTCGGCGGCGAAGTTCACGCTGTGCAACTCAATGCCCAGCTTGTCGCACACCGCTTGGGCGTCGGCCAGGTCCTGTGACGCGGCGCAGTACTCCTCGGTGTCATCCTCTTCCCAGTTTTTCATGAAGAGGCCCTCTACCTGATAGCCCTGCTGGAGCAGGAGGTAGGCTGAGACGGAGGAGTCGACGCCGCCGGACATGCCGACGATCACCTTTTTGTTGCGGTTATCTGACATCGTATACGGGTTCCGCTGTGCAAAATTCAGATTGAAAATTTGGGGCGCGTATTCTACCACGAAACCCCGGTTGGCGCGAATGGTGAGGGGCGTGCGGCTAAGGCGCTGTCAATTGGTCGTTAAGCGATCATCCAGAAGGGTGAGCGGGGTGAGCGGGCGTTGCTCGAAGTCCTCGATCGACGCCAGCACCAGTGGACTTCTCAGCGCGTCGCCCAACTGCTCAATCGCCTCCCGGGTCAGCCAGTGGCAAGCCAGGATCTGCGGATCCCGGGGATGAACGGGCAGGGGAGCCTTGAGCCTCAGGGCGAAGGTAAAACGCAGAAACTGGGTGCCGTCGGCGGCGCACCACTGGTGGATCCGCACCAGCCCATCCGGCGTTGCCGTCAATCCGGTTTCCTCCCACAACTCCCGGGCGCAGGCCTGGACCAGCGACTCGTTCGGCTCCAGGTGTCCGGCAGGCTGATTAAAGCGCGCCAGGCCGTCTATGCGCTCCTCCACCAGCAGGTAGCGGTCCTGGGCGGCCACCACGCAGGCGACCGTGACGTTGGGGCGGTATCGGGCCTGGCTCATTACGCTTCCTGTGTGATCACCCGGTATTCGCCATTGGCCAGGCCGTCCAGGGTCCAGTTGCCAATGCGGTAACGGATCAGTCGCAGGGTCGGGTGGCCGACGTGGGCGGTCATCCGTCGCACCTGGCGGTTGCGTCCCTCGATGATGGTGATGCTGATCCAACTGGTGGGGATCGCTTTACGCTCGCGAATCGGCGGATTGCGGGGCCACAGCCAGTGAGGCTCGGCAATCCGCTCCACCTTGGCGGGCAGCGTCGGGCCGTCGTTCAGCGTCACGCCGTCCCGCAGGGCTTGCAGTGCCGCGTCGTCCGGTTCTCCCTCCACCTGCACGTAATAGGTTTTGCTGGTTTTCTTGCCGGGCTGGGTCAACTTCGCCTGCAGGGCGCCGTCGTTGGTCAGCAGCAGCAAACCCTCGGAGTCGCGGTCCAGGCGGCCGGCAGCGTACACGCCCGGCTCTTTGATGTAATCGGCGAGAGTGGATCGATTGCCACCATCGGTAAATTGGCTAAGCACATCAAACGGTTTGTTGAACAGCACGATCCTGCGGGGCCCCTTGGGG
>CAZWED010000507.1:0-1718 GCA_964632645.1 uncultured Ferrimonas sp.
TTCCTGCTGCCGAGCAAGCCGTGGCACGACTTTGCTGACGGCGACGCCAAGCAAGAGGACGCGCCGGTTGCCGGTCAGCCTCAGTCTGTTGGCGCTGCCGCCACCAAGAACGAGATCTCCCAGCTGGCCGCCTGGACCCCCTACCTGGTGATGGCTGCCCTGCTGGTGCTGTCCCGTACCGTGGCGCCGCTGAAGTCCTTCCTGCTGAGCTTCAATCTGGGCTGGACCGAGCTGATGGGCACCAACCTGAAAGCGGGCTTCCAGACCCTGTACGCGCCGGGCGCCTTCTTCGTGACCGTGTGTGTGCTGGGCTACTTCATCTTCAAGATGAAGCCGGCCGCCTTCAAGAACAGCTTCACCAGCTCCTGCAAGTCCATGGTACCGACCATCATCTCCCTGGGTGCGTCTGTACCGATGGTGAAGATCTTCCTCAACTCCGGTGTGAACGGTGCGGGCCTCGAGTCCATGCCGAACCAGCTGGCTGAGCTGCTGGCCGGTTCCATGGGCGCCGTATGGGCCTGGATGGCACCGGTTGTGGGCATCTTTGGTGCCTTCCTGTCCGGTTCTGCCACCTTCTCCAACATGATGTTCTCTGGCCTGCAGTATGGCGTGGCGGACAACATCGGCATGAACCACGCGCTGGTCCTGGCCCTGCAGGGCATTGGTGCCAACGCCGGTAACATGATGTGCGTGATGAACGTTGTGGCCGCAGCAACCGTTGTGGGCATGGCGGGACGTGAGTCCGAGATCATCCGTAAGACCCTTCCGGTCGCCCTGGCCTACGCCATGGTTGCCGGTACCATTGCCTTCATTTGGGGCGGCTTCTGACGACCCAGTAAGCCAGACAACAGCCGGGCTGATGCCCGGCTTTGTTGTCTTTTGTGAGCAGAAAAACAAAGGAAGATCACATGTTGCAGTCAAACATGAGTGTTCTGGCCGACAAACTGGGTCAGATTCTTGAGCAAGATCGCGTTTACACCGACAACCTGCGCCGCGTAGCGTGGGGCACCGACGCCTCCTTCTATCAGAAGCGTCCGCAGATGGTTCTGCATCCCAAGACCGAAGCGGAAGTGGCTGCGGCCCTGTCCGAGTGCCACCTGACCAAAACCCCGGTCACCTTCCGTGCCGCCGGTACCGCCCTGTGTGGCCAGGCCCTGTCCGACTCCGTGCTGATGGTGGCCGGTGCCCACTGGACCGATCATGAAGTGCTGGACGGTGGCGCCCGCATCCGTCTGCAGCCCGGTGTCATCGGCGCCAAGGTAAACCAGGTGCTGGCCCCGCTGGGCTGGAAGTTTGGCCCGGATCCGGCCACCATCGCCTCCGCCATGGTGGGCGGCATCGTGGCCAACAACGCCTCCGGCATGAACTGCGGTACCCACCAGAACGCGTACCGCCTGATCGACTCCGCCCGCATCGTGCTGGCGGACGGCACCGTGCTGGACACCGGTTGTGAGAAGAGCCGCGCCCAGTTCGCCGTCAAGCACCCCGAGATCCTCGAAGGGCTGGCGGAGATCCGCGACACCATCATGGCGGACGACGCCCTGGTGGCCCGCATCAAGCGCAAGTACTCCATCAAGAACGTGACCGGCTACGGCATGAACTCCTTCGTCGAGTACAGCGACCCGTTCGACATTCTGCTGCACCTGATGGTGGGTTCCGAAGGCACCCTGGGCTTTATGTCCGAAGTGACCATGAAGAGCGTGCCGAAGGCCACCCAC
>CAZWED010000508.1:0-1707 GCA_964632645.1 uncultured Ferrimonas sp.
TCGTCGCCCAGGTCGTCCACGGTGGCGGTGGACTGGTCTGCCTCGTAGCTGTGGTACACCACCGCCCAATTGCCACCGAGTAGCCCACCACTGACGCTGGCATAGAAGTCGACCAGGCCCTGCTTGGGGGTGGTCAGGAACTGATCCGCCCAACCGTTGAACTTGTGCAGGGTGGCCAGCGGTGTGGCAAACCCGTACTGGCCGTCATCCGAACCCAGCACTTCGTAACCCACTTTGGCGCTCAGCCCGGCGAAGCCGATGCCGCCTTCCAGCAGCATGTAATCCGCATCAAACTCCGCATCGGCGTTGTTGTAAGACTGGGTGGCGTACTCCGCCGCGTAGCTCAGCGCCAGCGAGTCCAGCTTCTGGCTACCGGCAAAACGCAACCCGTAGGTGTCGATGCCATTGCTGACTGCACGGTCCTCTTCCAGCAGATAGCCATAGCCACTCAGTGTGCCGAACGCGGCTTTGTAGCTGCCGTTGAGCAGGTGGTCCTTGGCGTCCACGTCTTTGGCTTCGGCAAAGATGCGGTTGCGTTGGCTGATGTAGGCGTAGTTCAGGGTCAGGTTATCGACGGGGGAGTAAACCACACTGGCCGCATCAAACGTCTGACGGTCCTGGCGCCAGCCGACGTGGCCGACAAAACGGTGGTTGTCGAAGGTCAGCACCTGGCGCCCCAGGCGGGCTTTCAGCCCGTGGCCACGGTACTGCAGAAACGCCTGGTCCAGCTCGGTGGTTTCCGGATCCGCGATCACCGAGTACTCCGGATTTTTGCCGATGGCATTGTTGTAGTCATCGATGCCCGCCACCACCCGCGAGTCCTCAAACTCGACCAGCGCAGAGAAGCCGCTGAGTTCGGCCGTGGTGTAGGTCAGGCGAGTGCGCAGGGTCAGGCCATCGGCGTCCTTCAGGGCGTTGTCCTGGCTGACATTTTCATAGCGCAGGCGCATATCAAGATTGACCTTGCCCCCTTGCAGGGCATCCATCAGGGTGTCGCTGGCCATGGCGGGAGAGGCCGTCAGCAAAGCCAGGCTGAGCAGGCTGAGTCGTTTCATCATCGCATCCTTTGAACCGGTGTTATTGTTCCCTCCCGGCCCTGGTGGCCGAGCGTGGGCGAGCCGCAAGCCGTTGCCTTACAACCGCTTCCGAATCAACGCCCGCAGTGTGTACCGGTTGCGCGACGGATGAGTAGCATTACCTTTACATCTTCCGATCAGGATCCATAACCCCGTGACAACCACGAGGCATCACACAGAACGCCAATATTACGCCGAGAGTAATCTCGTTTAATGGTTCCATGTTCGTGGCGGCGGTCACATTCTCACAAATCAGAAACCTGGCAACGTGCGTCGAATTGTGCCGATATACCACCAAATGGGTACAAAAATATATCTAAAGTGGTAGATGGAAATCACACGGCGTCTGCGGCAAAAAACCGCGATGTCCGCCTCAGGGGTGGGGGATCGATTCCAAGCCGGCAGGGGCGTCAGCGGGCGGATGGGCCGGAGTGTCAAACGACGGTGTGGTGCTGGGGGCGAAAGGCCGGGACAGCCCTTGCGCATCGGTGGGGAAGCAGAGGGAGATCTCCGGGTGGGCGGCTTTAAGGCGGATAAGGCAGTAATCGAACACGATGCGCTGTCGCTCGTGGCACACCGCGCTTGGGGTGTCTGCCACTTTCAGGCACTGCTTTTTTGCCCGATATGCCAT
>CAZWED010000509.1:0-1695 GCA_964632645.1 uncultured Ferrimonas sp.
TCAGGATCCCCTCTTCAATCTCCTGGGGAGCGGCACCGGGGTACGCCACCTGAACGATGACCCGGTTCAGTTCGAAGGTGGGGAATACCTCCTTATTGATGATAAAGCCGGAGATCACGCCTCCAATCATCAACACCCACATCAGCAGGTTGGCCGCCACGCTGTTGCGGGCAAACCAGGCGATGATGCCGCTTTGGGTATCCACTCGTTCCATCATTGGGCTCCGCTAACGGCCAGTTGGGCTGCGCCATTGGCTTCAACCGCCGGCTCCTCACCCAGCACCTTGACCTTGCGGCCAATGTCCACGCTGTCCATGGCATTCAGGCTGATGCGTTCGCCCTGTTGCAGGCCGCCCTGGATGTAGACGTGCTCCAGATCGGCCCGCACCACCTGCACCGGGCGCAGCTCAACGGTGTTGTCTGCCTTGATGACGGTGACGCGATCATTGCGCACCGCATGGCGGGGCAGGTTGACCAGATCCTCGATGTAGCGACCGGCGATACGGGCGTTAACGAAGCTGCCGAATTTCAGGGGGTGGGGACGGTCTTCATTGAGGCCGTAGGGGTCGCGGATCTCCGCCACCAGATAGACCATGCGATTCTCGTCGTTGACGACCCCTTCTGAGCGAACCAGTTTGGCTTGCCAGGTTAACTCCTGATTGGCCAGATTCTGCGTCAGGGTGACATTGGCACCGTTGAGGCTGTCGAGGAACTCCAGATCTTCCGGCGGGACCGGCAGGCGCACTTCGGCGATGTCGCTGCCCTGCACCTCGCCCAGCTGGTTGCTGATGTTGATGTATTGGCCCAGGTCCACATTGCGGGACACGATCAAGCCATCAAAGGGGGCGCGAATCACGGTACGCTCCAGATTGCGCTGGGCGCGGGCCAGGGCGGCCTGGGCACTGCGCACGTTGGCTTGCTCTTTGGCCAGCTGCGGCTTTCTCAGGCCCAGCTCCGGCGGGATCCCGTCCAGCACTCCCTGCCACTCCCGCTCGGCCACTTTGCCGCGGGCGACCTCTTCCTGCAGCTGCGCCTCGGCCTGGGCCAGGTGCGCTTCCGCCTGCATCAGGTCGGCCTGATAGTCGGCCGGCTCAATGCGGGCCAGCACCTCGCCCTTGGTGACCCATTCGCCACGGACAAACTTGTCGGACAGCTCCACCAACCGGCCACTGACTTCCGCCACCAGCTGGGTCCGGTGCTTGGCCTGAACCACGCCGTAGGAGCGCAGCTGCACCTGGTGCGCGGTCTTCTCAATCGCCATCACTTCGACGATGGGCAGGGATTCGGTCTGGGCTTTCTTTTCGGGAGGTTGCCGCAAGCTGGCAAGAAACAGGGCTGCACCAATAAACAGCAGCAAGATCCATAGGGGCATCGTGCGTCTCAGCAACAATGGCATAGCAAAATCCTTATTGGTATGTGGGTGCCGGCCACCTTGCCAAACGCAAGACAACTTCAGGCTATGGTCGCTAAAGTTATCAGGCCGTGACCAAATGTTAATCGGTCAATTGTAAAGGGTTATATCGAAAATTGACATTGACCCGAAAGGCCGGCGTCACTAGGGTGACAGCAATTCTCTAATACGCTGATATTGATGCAAAACGATCAAATCATCGAGCGCTTTTGTGACGATCTGTGGGCGCACAGAGGGCTCGCCGACAATACGCTGGCAGCGTACCGCTCCGACCTCACCCGCTTC
>CAZWED010000510.1:0-1692 GCA_964632645.1 uncultured Ferrimonas sp.
AGAGGGGCTGGACGGCATCGACGAGAGCATCGTACTGACCGATGCGGACCGTCGCCGCTACGCCATCGACATGCTCAACAACGCCATCTCCTACATGAACTTCGAGCGCAAGCAGCGCCAGGTGACCCAGGAGCTGTTGAACGGTCGCGGCATCAAAACCGTACTGGGCTTCGACAGCGACGAAAACACCGCGTTTGTGGCGGAAGCGCCGTTCGATCAGGTGTGGCGCCGGATGGATCGCGTGCTGCCCGTGCTGGGCTTCAACGTGCGGGATCTGGACCAGCAACTGGCCACCTACTTTGTGGACTACGAGCCGGACAATGGCTTCTGGGCGTCCCTGTGGGGCGACAACGATGCGCTGCCGCTGGATGAGGGCGCGTACCAGATTCGCCTCGAGCCGATGGGCCAGCGCACTGCCATCACGGTCCTGGACAACGAAGCGAAACCGCTGCCCACCGAGACCGTGACCCAGATGTACAACCGGTTTGCCGAACTGCTGAAAAAAGAGATCAGCGAACTGCAATAACCGGGTTATCCCGCATCCAAAAGGCAGCCTTCGGGCTGCCTTTTTTGTGCCCAAAGGTCACCGCACCACCGCGATGTTGTGGCGATGTTGCTCATGGGTTTTCGGTGTGATCTTTGTTGTATTCAGTGATGGCAAACTGGCAATTCTTTACGTTCATTGACGAGGGCTTGGGGTACGATGCCGCCACTGAATTGGAGACCCGCCCCGATGCTGAAGAAGTTCCTCATCCCTGTTGTCCTGATGGCCGCCGCCGGTGCGGCCTACCTGAACCTGATGCCCGGTTCCGAGCCAGCCGGCCAGAAGCCGGGGGCCCGTCCGGTGGAGGTGGAGACCGGCCTCGTTTCGGCCGTGGAGTTGCCGCAACATCTGGCGTTGGTGGCCAACCTGGAAGCCTGGCAGGCGGTGACCATCGCCCCCGAGGTGTCCGGTCGACTGGTGCGCCTGATGGTGGAGAGTGGCGATACGGTGACACAGGGTCAGGTGCTGGCCCGTCTGGACGATCGGCAACAAACGGCGCAGCGGGATGAGGCCCGGGCCTACCTGGCTGAAGCCCGGCGTCTGCTGGCCGAACGCCATCGTCTGGCGGACCGGGGGGCGATCTCCGCGTCCGAACTGGCGGCCCAGGAAGCGGAAGTGGCGATGGCCCAGGCGCGGCTGGACAGCGCCGAGGCGGAACTGGGCAAGCGCACCCTGCTGGCCCCGTTTGATGGCGTGGTGGGGCTGGTCAGTCATGCCCCCGGCGCTCAGGTGGCGAGCGGCGAAGCGCTGATGACTCTGGATCAACTGGACCGTCTGCGGCTGGATCTGGCGGTACCCCAGCGTTACCTCGCGGCCCTGAGATCCGGCCAACAGGTAAAGGCCCACATCGATGCCTATCCGCAACTTGCCTTTGACGGCACTCTGGTGGCGCTGGACAGCCGGGTCAATCCCACTGACATGACCGTTGCCGCCCGGTTCGCCTTCGACAACCGCGAAGGCCGCCTGAAGCCCGGCATGCTCAGCCGCATCGATTTTGCCCTGCCGACCGAGGTTCGTCCGGTGATCCCGGTGCAGGCGATGGAGTATTCCGGTTCCGACCGCTTTGTCTACGTGGTGGACGACAACAACGTGGCACACCGCACCCTGATTGAGCCGGGTGTGCGCCAGGGCAATGCCGTGGCGGTGGA
>CAZWED010000511.1:0-1678 GCA_964632645.1 uncultured Ferrimonas sp.
CACCGGACAGGCACACCATCACCACATCGCCCTCTTCGATCATCTTGTAATCGTCGATGGCACTGCCGACTTCGCGACGCAGCCGCTTCTGCAGTTTGTTTAGCCGGGTTTGTTGTTTCTGACTCAGCTCTTGCACTGATGGAGTCCTCAAAGGCCTAGTGAACAGGTGCGGCATTATTCCAGCAAGACCCTCGGGGGTAAAGGGGCAGCCAAAGAAAACGGCGGCTACTGAGGCCGCCGTTTACGGAAGGGGGGATCGGGATCACTCCGGTTTGATCGGTGACTCAAACCCTTCCGGCTTGATGGCGAGCAGGTCGCATTCCAGACTGTCGATCACGTGCTCTGCAGTGTTGCCGATCAGGGCCGCGGAAAATCCGGTGCGGCCTACGGTGCCGAGCACCACCAGTTCCGCTTCCAGCTCTTCCGCCAACTCAGGGATCACGTCCTCAGGCAAACCCTCAATAACGTGGCAGTGCTGCTCCGGGATCCCATGTTGGCGTGCCAGTTCGCTGATGCGCAGTTGGTGATGAGCCTTCAGGGATTCGTTATAGGCGTGGGCGTCAAAGTCCGGCAATTCAATGGCGATGTTGACCGGTGTGCCGGGGTAGCCGTTAACCAGGTGGAGCTCGCCATTCACGGCCCGCGCCAGCTTCTGGGCATGGCCGATGATCTCGTCGTTCAGGGACTGGTGTGCGTCGTCTTCGGCGGCGACGTTCACCGCCACCAGGATCTTGCCCTGCTCAGGCCAGGTGCCTTCCTTAACCATCAGAACCGGTACCGGAGATTTGCGCAGCAGGTGCCAGTCAGTAGGAGTGAAGATCACCGACTTGAGCTTGTCGTGGTGATGGGTGGACTTGACGATCACGTCGTGCTGGCCGGTGATGGCCTGTTCGATGATCGCCTCAAAGGGCCGGTTGTGCCAGGCCACCTTGGTGTCCACGGCGATGCCTTGATCACGGTAGGTGCGCGCCTGTTGCTCCAACCAGGCTTGGCGTTGGGTCACGATCCTGTTGCGCATCGCTTCCCGCTCGTCCACCGACAACATGGAGGTCATTTCGTAGGAGAAATCGAAGATGCAGACCAGCAGTGTCAGATGACCGTCGCAACACTTGGCCAGATGGGCCGCCCTGACCAGCGCAGGCTGCGCTTCGTGTGTCGGGTCAATCGCGACCAGGATGCGTTTGTAGGTTCCCATGAGTATCTCCTTAAGCCAATGGCCCTCACCTATAGGTTGGCAAATGCTGGGCCTTTTTCCTTGTTCTAGATCAGATCCCAATAAGAGAACGCCCAGCATAAAGCTGGGCGTTCAGGAGAACTTAGCGACCGATGCGGGCGTGTCCGGCTAACTCTTGTAGCGAGTCGGGGTCCGTGATGGTGATGTACTTGCCCTTAACCTCGATAAGACCGGACTTCTGGAAACGACCCAGCAGTCGGCTGATGGTTTCGACGGTCAGCCCAAGGTAGTTGCCGATGTCGCCGCGGGTCATGGACAAACGGAACTCCTTGGAGGAGAAGCCGCGATTGCCAAAGCGGGTGGCGAGGTTGCTGATGAAGGCTGCAAGGCGCTGTTCGGCGTTTTTCTTGGAAAGCAGGAGAATCATCTCCTGGTCACCCATGATCTCGTTACTCATCAGGCGCATGATCTGCTGACGCAGACGGGGCATGGAGCCGGAGAGCT
>CAZWED010000512.1:0-1674 GCA_964632645.1 uncultured Ferrimonas sp.
GCATCAAGCGATCACTGGCGCCCAGGTCCTGGTCGTAGCACAGGTTCTCACCAACCAGCTGGATCGCCTCGTCGTCGGCATTACGGCTCAGGCGGTGCATCAGCTTGAACAGGTTCCAGCCACGCACGCCCGGCTCGTCACGGTAGTAAGCGGGCAGGTCTTCCGGGCGATACCAGGTTGCAACGTCAAACGATTGCTCCGCCCACTCTTTCAACTGGGCAAACATCACCAGCCGTTCACCGGCCCCGCCGACCGCCCAGGCGCGGCCATGTTCGGCGCGAACAAACTCCGGCGCAATGCGGATGTCCTGTTCCACCCGCGCCATACGGCCGAGGTGACGGTCCTGCATGTACAACGCCAGCAGGTTGTTCACCACTTCCGTGGCGCCGGCCACATTGAACGGCGCTTCGGCGGCGTTATGGCCAACTTCGTGCCAGAGCAGCCAGGAGTTGAGCGGCGCCAGGCCAATGCGGGTGCTGTTGGCATCAAACTGGCTGTTCATTACCGGGTAACCGGAGTGAGCCGCACCGATGCTGATCGCCACGTCGTTGACAAAGTGGTGACGGTTGGCCGGGCGCCCGTCGTCGGTGGCCATCCGGTTAAACCGTCCCTCGGCGTTTTCGTCCCGGGCGTAGAAGTCGTTGAGGTCCGCCGCGAACTGGTCCAGCTCCCGGGTGAACGGCTCCAGATCACCGCCGTAATTGTCCGCCAACAGATTGGCTTTGGGCGCCGTGTAGATAAAGGCACGGGACACCACATCGCCAATGGGCGCCGGCGAGTGTTGCGGGTTAACCCACCCCTGGTCCCGCAGGTACAGCGGCGCATCGACGGTGTTGCTGAAGGTCAGCGTTGCGGTTTCCCCCTGCCGGGTCTGGGCGTAAATCAGGCCACCGTAGGGCACCGTGAAGCTGTGGCTGGCGCCGATGTCGCCGGCGTTCAGGGTAAAGGACTGCTGCATCCGCGGAGGACGCTTCAGCCCCAGCTCATGCTTCTCCCGGCCGGTCAGGTCATCCGCCAGCGCAATGGTGATGGTGACCGGCGCCGAGGTGCCGCTGACGGCTACGGTAAAGGGCTGGTGCGCCACCGCCCACTGGCCGGTGGGCTGACGATGGCCGGCAAACCAGGCGGTGGTGTGGTGGCGTCCATCCAGCGTCACGTTGCCGCCGCCCTGGGTCCCGCTCGGCTCGCCGGGGTACGCGCGGACGTCAACCTGAATGTCCAGATCCCAGAAGCTGCGGCCCAGCATCAGGCGGGTCAGGGGCTTTTCCATGTAGTTCAGCGGGTAGCTCGGGTTCATCTGGCCCGCGTATTGACCCGCGTCCTCACCCCACAGCATGCCCAGTGCGATCATCTCGGCCCGCAGCGACTCGGGGCAACGGGTGCCGCCCTGGGCCCGGTCATCGCTGTAACAGTTGAGGAACTGGGTAAAGCGTTCAAACCCCAGCTCATCGGCGACCTGATCGTCGTAACGGTAATCCAGATCGTTCCACAACCAGACGGAGAGGTTCTGATACAGGCGGTTCAGGTCAACACTGGACAGGCGTTCACCCTGTTTGCCTTCGGTACGGAAGTAGCGCTCGTGCTGGTACAGCCGCTCGATGTTGGTGCCCAGATCGGCCGCCTTGACCATCGCCCGTGCCTGGGCGTCGCCCAGGTCCAGCTCGGTGTAGCCGG
>CAZWED010000513.1:0-1672 GCA_964632645.1 uncultured Ferrimonas sp.
CTCAGCAGTGATGATTGACCGTTAACCGACCCAAAGCCGCCTGTTTCGCCAGGCGGCTTTTTTGGTTGTGACTGCGGGTCGTGGAAGAGTTCTTCACTGGGGGCGCATCAACGTGAGAGGCGAATGGTCATCACCTTCGCATCAGCGGCGCAAGGCGGGCTATTGCCAGGGGTTGGCGTAGCGAACAAAGGTCTCGATATAGAGGGCTTCCACCTTGTCCCGCGCCCATTGGGTCTTGCGCAGGAATTTCAGTGAGGACTTGATGGAGGGGTTGCTGCCAAAGCAGTTGATGCGGATCTGGTCATACAGCTCATCCCAGCCGTAGTGGTCCACCAGTCGGGTCAGAATGGCCTCCAGGGTCAGGCCATGCAGAGGGTTGTTCGGCTGTTCTTGGTGCATTGAGCGACGATCCTAATCGGGCAAATCGGGCATCGGGTCTGGCCCGGATGCGGGATGCGGCAGTATACCCCATCCACGCGTCCGGCGGACCCTTTCCCCATGCCCGGTGTGGGTTAATCCGGCCGGGTGCACTCTTCCACCAGATAGGCCAGGTGTCGGTAGCTGATGCCACTGTGGCGGGTCAGGCCAATCTCGCACATGCGGTTGGCGTAGTAGCCCTCTCGGGTCTGTTCCGGCAACTTCGCCTTCAGGTGACGCAGGGCGTCGGCGTTGATCTCCGGTTTGAACAATCCCTTTTCGCCAGCGAAACCACAGCAATAGATGCCGTCAGGCCGAATCACCTCATCGGCGCAATGGGCGGCAATGGTCGCCATTTTACCGCCGGCGTTCATGTGGGAGGCGGTGCAGCCCACGTGCAGTGCCACCGAGGGTTTGCGCCGGTAGACGGTCAGCTTGGGCAGCAGGGTTTCCTCGATAAAGTCCACCGCGTCCAGCAGGGTGTAATCCACTCCGGCGTCCTGCAGGGTGCGCTTGGTGCAGGAGAGGGCGTCGACGATCACCGGGTAGCGGCCGTTGTCGGTCAGCGCTTTGAGGGCGTCGATCATTTCGGCCCGCTTGCCGTCGGCGTTTTTGTAATCCCCCTTGGACTCCCACATCTGGCCACAACACAGTGCCCGGGTGTTGTCCGGCACCCGCACCTCGTAACCGGCACGCTCCAGCAGGGTCACCATCACTTCCGGCAGGGTGGTGCTGTCGGGGTCTTTGGGCGTTGGGCCAAAGGTGCGCCCGCCGCACGCGGCAAAGTAGACCACCACAGGGCGGCCATTGCCGCTCAGGGTGGGTTTGGGCAGGCTGCCGCCCCGGGGGAAGTCCGGGTCCCAGTAGGGCACTTCGCCGGAGATCTTCCGGCCCAGCGCCATGACCTGGCCGGTAAAGGTGTCGCCGGTGAACTTGTGCATGCCATGCAGCAGGTCGAAACCGCCACTGAGAACCTGGTTAACGGTGCCGTAGTGGCGGGCCTGGAAATCCAGCACCTTTTGCGCCGTCGAGGTGAGTTGTTCACCCCGCAGCTGGCGCACCAGCATGCCCATGTTGTTGTCCACCGGGCAGGCGATGGTGCACAGCTGGCAGGCGGTGCAGGTGTCGATCACATCGTATTGCGCGGCTTTGCGCATGGCGTCCGCTTCGTCTCGTTGTCCCGCCTGGTCGAGCCGGGCGATCTCCCGCAGGGTGGTGATGCGGTGGCGGGGCGACATGTTGAGGGAGGAGGTGG
>CAZWED010000514.1:0-1668 GCA_964632645.1 uncultured Ferrimonas sp.
GCTTTGCAGCCAGCGGTATTCTGCG
The DNA here is from genome assembly GCA_964632645.1 of uncultured Ferrimonas sp. GTDB lineage: Bacteria > Pseudomonadota > Gammaproteobacteria > Enterobacterales > Shewanellaceae > Ferrimonas. Next base: position 26 of record CAZWED010000514.1, read on the forward strand.
CTGCCTGAATTTCATGGAGTCCACATGTCCCGCCTTTTCCTGATTGGTCTGGGGTTGCTGTCCGTTTTGACCCGACCTGCCCTGGCTGAGGCGCCTTTAGCGCCCACCTCTGACGCGCCGTCGCCGGTCCCGGCGGCGCCCGCCCAACCGGAGGGGCGCAGTGCGGCCGTGCCGTTTGTCTTTACCAGCTCCAGCATGGGATTGAGCGTAGGGGCAGCGGCGTCATTGCAGGGCGTATTGCAGGAACGGTCGCAACTGGTGGCGGTGGGAGCCTATTCCGAAAACGACAGCTACGTGGCCTTTGTGGGCGCCTATAACCTGCACTTTGGCGACTCCGGGCGCTGGTTTATCGATCTCCAGGGGTTTGATGCCCGCTTCCGTGAAAGCGACGTCTATGTCGATGGCAACCCGGCGTTTGATGATCCGGCCGGAGCCCACGGGTCCAGTGCTGAGAATGTGGTGCTGGGCGAGGAGCAGCTGCGGGATCTTTACGCCACGCTGAGGTACGTTTTGCCGGTTGGGGCGGGCAAGGACTCGCCGCAGCGTCGTGCCCGGCTGGTGGCGGGCATTCCCGTGGCACCGGAACAGGGGGAGCAGACTGGTGCCTACACCAGCATTGAGCTGGAGCCGTTCTACCGTGAACGGACGGTGGAGGGCTTTGATGGCCTCTACCTGCGGGGCAAAACCCAGGGGATCAGCCTGAAGCTGGATCATGACGCCCGGGACTTTATCCCCTCTCCCAGCCGGGGTTACCGTTTTGAAGCCCAGCTTCACCGGGACTTCGGCGGCGATGAGCGCAGCAGTTACACCAAGTGGGAAGCGCAATACAGCCACTATCTGAATCTGGGGGCGAGCCGCTGGAGTCAGCAGCAGGTGCTGGCGCTGACGGCCTACACTTCCGATGTGCCGACCTGGGACAGCGGGGCAGAGGGGCATCGGCCGCCCTGGTTTGCTGAGTCCACACTGGGGGGATGGAACCGCCTGCGTGGTTACCAGGGGGTACGCTTCCATGATCGCAGCGCGGTGTTCTATGGCGCGGAGTACCGTGCCATTCCCAAATGGCAGCCCCAGGGGACCATCCCCTTTATTGAACGCTACCACTTTCCCTGGTGGCAGTTTGCGGTGTATGGCGAGCTGGGACGGGTGCATGACCACTACGACCTTGGCGAACTGCACAAGGAGATGGACTGGACCGTCGGGGTGGGTGTCCGTATGTGGGTGGAGAATGTGGTTGCCCGGGTGGACTGGGGCTTCAGTGAAGAGGAGAGCCAGTTGCGAGTGGTGGTGAACCAGCCGTTCTGATCCGATTGCCTCACCAGTAAAAAGGCCGCCCTCAGGGCGGCCTTTTGGCGTTTGAAGTCGGGCTTACTGCACCAAAGTCAGCTCTTCAAGCAGCCACTGGGCGTGATCCACTTCGCTCATCATCCACAGAACGTAACGGATATCGACGTGCACCGCGCGGGTGATCGCCGGATTGAAGTACCAGTCCTTGGTGATGGATTCGTAGGTGGAGTCGAAGTTCAGCCCCACCAGTTCCCCTTTGCCATTCATTACCGGTGAGCCGGAGTTGCCACCGGTGGTGTCGGCGCTGGAGAGGAAGTTCACCGGCACCGACCCGAAAGGCTGGGCGTCCGCCTGGGCAC
>CAZWED010000515.1:0-1668 GCA_964632645.1 uncultured Ferrimonas sp.
CACTGGAGGCGCAGCCGCCCAGCATCAAAGCCCCACCGATCAGGCCTGCCAGCCATCCTTTTCTTGCCAGCAACATCGGCACGACTCCTTAGGCCAGATCGTCCAGTTTCATCTGCAGTGCGGGGCTGGTTTGCGCCCCACCGGCGTCCATGGCGGACTGGTATGCGGCACGGGCGGCGTCCAGTTCCCCTTTGGCCACCAGGATGTCACCCTTGAGTTCGTCACGCTGAGCAGCGAACGCGCTGTTGGTGATCTTCTCCAGTGTGGCCTGGGCAGCGTCCAGTTTTTCCTGGGCCAGTTGAACCCGGGCCAGACGCAGGGTAACCAGCGGCGCGGTGGCGCTGTCCAGCGAAGGCAGCACGTCGGTCAGCAGGGTTTCCGCCTGGGCCAGGTCACCGGCTTCCACGGCAGCGCGGGCCAGCAGCAGCTGGCTCAGTACCGCGTAGCCGGAATCGCCGTGTTCCGCTTGGAACTGGGCGACGGCGGTGTCCAGGGCATCCCGGGACTGTGCAGCCTGCTCAACCACTTTGCCGTACGCGGCGGAAGCGGCTTCGCGCTGGCCCTGCAGGTGATCCTGATAGGTGTTCCAACCAAACAGACCACCCAGACCCAGTACCGCGCCACCGATGATGGAGGTGCCGTACTCTTTCCAGAATCGCTTGATCGCTTCTACTTGTTGTTCTTCAGTGCTGTAAATATCCACGGGGTTCCCCTTAATTCTGCACCAGAGCCTTCAGTTCCGTGGCCAGTGCGTCCCGGGACAGTTGACGCTGTTCGCCTCCGCGCAGAGGCTTCACGGTCACCAGTCCCTGTTTCAGTTCATCCTCACCCAAGATCAGAGCCAGCTCGGCTCCGCTCTTGTCGGCGCGCTTCATCTGTTTCTTGAAGTTTCCGCCACCACAATGGGTCATCACCTTAAGGCCAGAAACACTCTGGCGCAACTCCTGCGCCAGTTGCAGGGCCGCCGCTTGCGCGCCTTCCCCCATGGCACAGAGGTAAACGTCCACACTGCGCGGCAGGGCGTCGAACTTGCCCAGGGTGTCGAGCAGCAGAACCAGACGTTCCATCCCCATGGCGAAGCCCACCGCCGGCGTGTCTTTGCCCCCCAGCTGACCCACCAGGCTGTCGTAACGGCCACCGGCCAGTACGGTGCCCTGGGAGCCCAGGCTGTCGGTCACCCACTCAAACACGGTGCGGTTGTAGTAATCCAGACCACGCACCAGACGGGTGTTGACGCTAAATTCGATGCCAGCGGCGTTCAGGAGTTCACACAGAGTGTGGAAATGTTGCTTGGACTCTTCGCCCAGATACTCCATCAGCACCGGAGCGCCTGCCAACAACGCCTGCACCTTCTCGTCCTTGGAGTCGAGTACCCGCAACGGGTTGGTGTAGAGGCGACGCTGGCTGTCTTCGTCCAGCAGCGCTTTGTGCTGTTCCAGGAACACCACCAGGGCGTCACGGTAGGCCGCGCGCTCATCGGCGTTGCCCAGGGTGTTGAGTTCCAGGCGCACGTGGTCGCCGATGCCCAGACGCTCCCACAGCGCGGCGGAGAGCATCAGCACTTCGGCATCAATGTCGGCAGTGGCCAGGCCATACACTTCCACCCCAAACTGGTGGAACTGGCGGTAGCGGCCTTTCTGCGGGCGCTCGTGGCGGAACATCGGACCC
>CAZWED010000516.1:0-1661 GCA_964632645.1 uncultured Ferrimonas sp.
GCGGATCGCGCTGAGCATCCCCAGCGCCAGAATGTCCACCTTGAGCAGCCCCAGGGCCTCCAGGTCATCCTTGTCCCACTGGATCACCGTACGCTCCGCCATGGCCGCGTTCTCCACCGGCACCAGCTCCGACAGGGGCCCGGCGGAGATGATGAAACCGCCCACGTGCTGAGACAGGTGACGGGGAAAGCCCAGCAGCTGTGAAACCAGCGTCAGCAGCAGCGTCCCCCGATGGCCGCTCAGCCCCAGCTCCCGCAGCTGGGTTTGCCAGGGTCGGGTCGGGTCCCGCCGATCCACCCCGCGGATCCAGCGCTCAATCTGACCGCTCTCGATGCCCAGCACCTTCCCCACATCCCGCATGGCGCTCTTAAAGCGGTAGCTGATCACCGTGGCCGCCAACGCCGCCCGGTCCCGGCCGTATTTGCGGTAGATGTACTGGATCACCTCCTCGCGTCGTTGGTGCTCGAAGTCCACATCAATGTCTGGCGGCTCATCCCGCTCCCGGGAAAGGAAGCGCTCAAACAGCAGGTTGACCCGGGTCGGGTCCACCTCCGTGATCCCCAGGCAGTAACAGACCACCGAATTGGCTGCGGAGCCCCGCCCCTGATGCAGGATCCCCTCCGCTTTGGCGAACTGGACGATGTCGTAGATGGTGAGGAAAAAGTAGTGGTAGCCCAGCTCATCGATCAGGCTGAACTCCTGCTCCAACTGCTGCAACACCGGCTCGGGCGGCTTCCCGCCAAAGCGCCGTTGCGCCCCTTTCAGGGTCTCCTGGCGCAGGTACTCGCTGGCGCTCAGTCCCGCTGGCACCAGCTCCGCCGGGTACTCGTAACGCAACTCATCCAGCGAAAAATGGCAGCGTTCGGCCAGAGTCACTGTGGCATCCAGCCAGGCGGCCCGGTGCCGCTGTGCCAGCCGCGCCGCCGATTTCAGGTAGGCTTCGGCGTTTCCCGCCACCCGGTCTCCCGCCTGCTCCAGCGCACAACCGAGCCGGATGCAGGTGAGCGCATCCAGCAGCGGCTGACGGGCTTTTTCGTGCATCCGTACCGGATCCGCGGCCACCAGAGGCAGGCCCAGTTGCTCCGCCAGTTGCTGCTGGGCGCTCAGCCAGGCCCCCTCCCCGCCGCGCAGCAAACGCTCCGCCATCAGACAGAGGCGGTCGCCAAAGCGCTGCGCCAGCCAGCGCCCCCGCTCCAGCGCTTGTTCCGGGGCCGGTGAGGACCACAGCAACAGGCAGTTGGGCTGATCCAGATCCTCCCATTGCAGGGTGTACTTACCCTTTTCGCTGCGACGGCGCGCGGCACTGATCAGCGCCGACAGCTCCCCATAGCCGGTGCGGTTCATCGCCAGCAGCACCAGCCGGTGGCCGGACAGGACAAACTCACTGCCCACAATCAGCTTGAGCCCCTGCGCCTTCGCGGCACCGTGGGCCTTTACCACCCCCGCCAGAGAGCACTCGTCGGTCAGCGCCAGCGCCCGATACCCCAATGCGGCGGCCTGCTCCACCAGCTCCTCCGGATGGGAGGCCCCCTGCAGAAAGCTGAAATTGCTGAAAGCACGTAACTGGGCAAAGGCCATATCAGAAGCAACCGTGCACAAACCATCCCCGACCATCCCGGAACACCCACAGGCGTTGTCCCGACACGGTTTCCGCCACGAAG
>CAZWED010000517.1:0-1660 GCA_964632645.1 uncultured Ferrimonas sp.
GAGTTTCCGGAAGTTCTCCACCAGATAATCGATCTCATCCTCGGCCAGCGCCAGACCCAGCGCCACGTTGGCCCGGACCAGAGCCTCACGGCCTCCGCCGAGGATGTCGACGCTGGTGAACGGCTTGGGCTCCGCCGCCTCGAACAGCACGTTGACGTCTTCGAACGTCGGCAGCACCGCTTCCACCATGCGGTCATGGATCAGGCCCAGCAGGGCTTTCTGCTCGGTCTCGTTCAGCTCACGCTCCAGCTTGATGTACCAGGCCAGGCCGCGCTCAAGGCGCTTCACTTCGGACAAACCGCAGTTGCGGGCGATGTCAGAGGCTTTGGAGGACCAGGGCGAGATGGTGCCTGGGCGGGGAACCACCAACAGCAGTTTGCCTTCCGGGGTATGTTCCTCCATACGGGGGCCATAAGTCAGAATTTGGGCGAGTTGCTGGGAGTGTTGCTCAGACAGGGGAGCGGAGAGATGGGCGAAGTGAGTATATTCGGCGTAGAGCTCAGTAACGGGCAGTTGGGCATCTCGGCAAGCTTGCATAAGCTTGTTGACCCGAAACGCGGATAATGCCGGAGCACCGCGAAGGATCTCAATCACGTCGGTTCACCTTATAGTTTTGTTATGATGCAGGGTATGGTTGAGGTGGGCGTATTATAAAGAAAAGCCCTGCCTAAAACACCCTCAGTCAATCAGGAAGATGACCCAAACTGTACGGCCTTTAACGTCGACGCTGTTTCCGCTTCTGCTGAGCCTCTGTCTCAGTGGCTGCCTGGAGCTGGCGCCGCCACAAACCCAGTCCCGTCCGGCGGTGCAACGCACCACCCTGGACGTTGGTACCCTCTACGGCCCCACCACCTACGTGGTGGGCGGCCAGGGGGCGAGCGGCTTCGACTACGATTTGGCCACCGAGTTTGCCGAATTCCTTGATGTGCCCCTGAAAGTCCACGCCTACCACAGCCACAAAGCCCTGTTTGAAGCGATGGAAGCCGGCCGCATCGATCTGATGGCCGCGGCCCTGACCAGCACCCCCGCCCGACAGATGTTCTGGCGCTTTGGCCCGCCGCTGTACGAAGTGCGCAACCAGCTGGTGTACCGCAATGGCGTGCCCCGGCCGCAAAACCTCAGCGACCTCAGCGGCACCCTGATGGTGGCCAAGGGCAGCAGTCACGTGGAGTTACTGCACAGCGCCCAGGCGGAGAATCCCGGCCTGACCTGGCAGGAAACCACCGACTACGACGCCCAGGAACTGCTGGCGCAGGTGGCCGAGGGCACGCTGGACTACACCCTGGCGGACTCCACCGCGGTGGCCGTCACCCAGCGCTTCCATCCGGAGCTGCGGGTGGCCTTTGACCTTGGTGAGCCGATGTCGGTGGCCTGGGCCCTGCCGCGCAACAGCGACAGCCTGCTGTTCAGTGACCTGCTCGACTTCTGGGACAGCCAGGTTCGCGGGGACCGCCTGGCCCGCCTCGAGGAGCGTTACTTCGGCCATGTTCAGGGCTTTGACTATGTCGACACCCGGGCCTTTATCCGCGCGGCGAAAAACACCCTGCCCCGCTATCAACCCCTGTTTGAGCGTTACGCCGGTGATCTGGACTGGCGCAAACTGGCGGCAGTCAGCTACCAGGAGTCCCACTGGAATCCCAGTGCTCGCGCCCCCCCCGGG
>CAZWED010000518.1:0-1657 GCA_964632645.1 uncultured Ferrimonas sp.
GAAGCGGGTGGCGATCTCGTTCTGACCGGCGGTGGCCACTTCGTGGTGGTGGGCTTCAACCACCTGACCCATCTCTTCCAGTACCAGACACATGGCGGAACGGATGTCCTGGGCGGAATCCACCGGAGACACCGGGAAGTAGCCGCCTTTTACGCCGGGACGGTGGCCCTTGTTGCCGCCTTCGTACTCTTTGTCAGAGTTCCAGGAGGCCTCTTCGGCGTCGATCTTGTACATGGAACCGGACATGTCGGTCTTGTACTTCACGTCGTCAAACAGGAAGAATTCCGGCTCCGGGCCGAAGAAACAGTCGTCGGCGATGCCGGTGGACTGCATGTAGGCCTTGGCGCGCTTGGCGATGGAGCGGGGGTCACGGTCGTAGCCTTCCATGGTGGCCGGCTCGATGATGTCGCAACGTACGTTCAGCGTCACTTCGTCGGTAAAGGGGCACAGTACCGCAGTGCTCGGATCCGGCATCAGGATCATGTCGGACTCGTTGATGCCCTTCCAGCCCTGGATGGAGGAACCATCGAACATCTTGCCATCTTCAAAGAAGTCGGCGTCGATTTGGCTGACCGGAATGGACACGTGCTGCTCTTTACCCTTGGTGTCGGTGAAGCGCAGATCAACAAACTTAACGTCGTTTTCTTCAATCAGTTTCAATACGTTTTCGATGGACATCCCTAAACCTCCAGTGACAAATGTGGTGCTCTGACCAAGCTGGCCAAAGCATTGCGAACACCGTGCCAAAAATGCAAGGCGTTGAAATTAAAGGGTTTGGATTGTTGTGCCTGCAGCGGGAAGGGCTGGCGCGCACCATGGTGGTGCAAGTGCCGCCCAATAATGGGGCGTGGGCGATAATGGGGCGGGGCCGGAGCCAATATGGCCATGGTGATCACTCTGTTCTGCACAATCCTTGAGCATTTTCGCAGTCTAGCACCAAGGGACTTACTCCCGTTACAAGGATTTCTTAGGTATTTGTCGCAGTTTTAAGCACTATCCTTTAAACTTGCCGCCCAGAATTTACCCCGCGGAGGGGTTCGCCCGATCTTTCCCTGGATCGGGTCTTTTCGTTTGTACCCCTTTGCCTGGAGAGATCGATGAGTATCGAAAACTTGCGTAACGTGGCGATCATCGCCCACGTCGACCACGGGAAAACCACCCTGGTTGACAAACTGCTGTCCCAGTCCGGCACCCTGGATGCCCGTGTCGCCCTGGATGAGCGCGTCATGGACTCCAACGACCTGGAGAAAGAGCGCGGCATCACCATTCTGGCGAAGAACACCGCCATTAAGTGGAACGACTACCGCATCAACATCGTGGACACCCCCGGACACGCAGACTTTGGTGGCGAGGTAGAGCGCGTACTGTCCATGGTGGATTCCGTACTTCTGCTGGTGGACGCGCAGGAAGGTCCGATGCCGCAGACCCGCTTTGTTACCCAGAAGGCGTTTGCCCAGGGTCTGAAGCCGATCGTGGTGATCAACAAGATCGACAAGCCGGGTGCTCGTCCTGACTGGGTGATGGATCAGGTCTTCGACCTGTTCGACAACCTGGGTGCCACCGACGAACAGCTGGACTTCAAAGTGGTTTACGCCTCCGCGCTGAACGGCTGGGCGTCCGCCGAAGAGGGTGAGACCGCCGAAGACATGACCGCGCT
>CAZWED010000519.1:0-1645 GCA_964632645.1 uncultured Ferrimonas sp.
CGCCAACATCATGGTGCCCAGCACCACGGTGTCCTGCAGTTGCTCGCGGGCCACCACTTCGGTCAGGCCCTTGCTCTTACGCAGCTCCACCATCGGCGCCACGTAGTTTTCGATCACGTCGGCCGGGTTCACGATTTCAATGCCATCGCCCAGGGTGACGCCCTGCTGTTCGGCAACGCGACGGATCTCGTCCGGGTTACCCAGCAGCACGCAGTGGGCGATGCCGCGCTCGGCACAGATGGCCGCCGCTTTTACGGTACGCGGCTCGTCGCCTTCCGGCAGCACAACGCGCTTGGACGCCTGACGGGCCAGTTCGGTCAGCTGGTAACGGAAAGCCGGCGGGCTCAGGCGACGCTCACGGGTGGAGTTGTCGGAGAGGCTCTCAACGAACTTGCGATCGATGTGAGAGGCCACAAAGTTCTGCACCTCTTCGATGCGCTCCATGTCATCCAGCGGCACTTCGTGGTTGAAGTTCTGGATGTTCAGGGCGGTTTGCCAGGTGTTGGTGTCGACCACCAGTACCGGCAGGCCGGTGTCGAAGGCTTGCTGACAGAGGCGGGAAACGCGCTCGTCCAGCTCGTAGCCACCGGTCAGCAGCAGGGCACCCAGTTTCATGCCGTTCATGGCCGCCAGACAGACGGAAACCACCACGTCTTCACGGTCGGCGGAGGTCACCAGCAGGGAGTCGGCTTGCAGGTGGCCAATCATGTTGGGGATGGAGCGGGCACAGAAGCTGACGCGACGCAGGCGACGGGTGTGCATGTCACCGGCGTTCACCAGGCGGGCACCCAGGTGCTTGGCCAGGTCAGAGGCGCGCGGGGAGACCAGGGCCAGGTTGTAGGGAATGGCACCCAGGATCGGCACCGGGCTGTTGGCGGACAGCTGGAACATCTCAGCCTGGCTGCCACGCACGACGCCTTCGTGCTCGAACACTTCGGACAGATCCGGGCGGGCGCGGCCACGCTCATCCACCGGCGCACCGATCTTGTTGACGATGGCGCCCAGAATGCGCTTGTTGCCTTTGCCGCCAAAGTTGTTCACCGCCACTTCCAGGCGATTCTGAACCTGGGCTGCGGTGTCGGCACCCGGGTTGATCACCAGCACGATGTCGGCATCCAGGGCCTTGGCGATGTTGGCGTTCAGGGTATTGGCGAAGGGGTGGGTGCGGGTCGGAACCAAGCCTTCCACGACCATCACTTCGGTTTCGGATTCCACCGGCTTAACCGCAGCGACGATCTCCACCAGCAGCACATCGGTGTCACCGGCGCTGATCACCTTCTCGGCGAACTCCATGGAGATCGGCTCAGGCGGATTGATGGTGGGGGAGGTGCTCAGGATGGTGGTGGAGCGCTCCGGGCCCATGTCGCCCGGGCGTTGTTGAGCGATGGGTTTGAAGAAGTTCACCTTCACGCCCTGGCGCTCCAGGGCGCGGACCATACCCATGCTGACGGAGGTCAGGCCGACTCCGGTGCCCACCGGAACCAACATAATTGAACGGGACATATGCTTCCTCGCGAAAGAATGAATTCGGGCCCCGCAAACGCGGAGCCCGAGGAATCGAGAGTGTTAGATCAGGGCCAGCGCGTCGGAGGCGATGACAAACTCTTCGTTGGTGGGGATCACCATGGCCAGCGGGCTGCCGTCT
>CAZWED010000520.1:0-1642 GCA_964632645.1 uncultured Ferrimonas sp.
TTGTAACGGCCTTTCCCGGGTTTGATGGTGAAGCCCTTATTCGCGCTCTGTTTCGGTCACAGCCCATTTGCGACAAGCCAGGCGTACTGGCCTCTATCGTTGATGGGGATTCCCAGGCGCTGGTAAAGCTCCCGGCAGACGCGTACGCCGCGCAGGCATTACCGGATGGAACCCCAATTCCGGACACTGCCACCCTCACCTCGCTGTTCGAACTGGATCCCCTGCGCTTCGTTGACCAACCTCTGTCCCGCAATACCCTGCTCGGCAGCGTCGACAAGAGCGGTGCATACCATGCCGGCCTGCTGGCCAGCTGCGAAGTGCTGGTGATCCCGGCTGAGGGCCTCCTGCAGAAGCCCAGCCGCTGGTTGATGGTGAAAGAAGCGCTGAAGCGCGGCTACATCGCGTTCAGTGGATCGGCGGTTCAGATCCCGGTCTGCTGCAAAGTGGTCATTCTCGGCGATGTGATCGACTACGACACACTACACGCACTCGACCCTCACTTTACCGACCTGTTTTGCCTGGTGGGTGAGGCGCAGCATGAGTGGTTTGTCGACGATGACAAAGACGCCCAACACTGGGGTGCCGCCGCACAGCAGGTGGCCGAAGAATACGCAGGACGCAAGCTGGATGCGCTGGCATTAACGCGACTGGCACGCCACGCCAGCCGGCTTTGTGAGCACCAGGGGCGCCTGACGCTGGCCTGGCATGATTTGGGCACGCTGATGGCGCAATGCGAAGGCGAAGGCACCATTACGTCGCGCCAACTCTGTGCCGCACTGAAAGCCCAGCAACACCGCCACAACAGCATCGAAATCTACGCTCAGCGTAACGTTGAAGAAGCCCTGGTACGCGTCGACACCGAAGGGGAAAGAGTCGGCCAGATTAATGGCCTGACCGTGGTCGACTATTGCGGGCACAGTTATGGCGAACCCGCCCGAATCACGGTTTCCGTCCACTACGGTGACGGCGAGGTGGCCGACATCGAGCGAAAATCGGAACTGGGGGGCAACATCCACGCCAAAGGCATGATGATCCTGTCCGCCTGCCTGTATCGCATCTTTGGCCAGGACGAACCCCTTCATCTGAACGCCAACATCGTTTTTGAACAGTCCTATCAGACCATCGACGGGGACAGTGCGTCCCTCGCTGAATATTGCAGCCTGATCTCGACCATCGCCGAAGTGCCGGTCAAACAGGGCCTGGCCCTGACGGGCGCGATCGACCAGTTTGGCAACGTGCAGGCAATTGGCGGCATCAACGAGAAAATTGAAGGCTTCTTCCACGTCTGTCGCTATCGTGGCCTGACTGGTGAACAGGGCGTCATCCTGCCTAGAGCAAACACTCGTCAGCTGAACCTGAGTGATGATGTCATTGCGGCGGTTGAATCTGGTGAGTTTCACCTGTTCCATGTGGATAAGGTAGAGGAAGCGTTGGCGCTGCTGACTGGTCGTGAGGTCGGCGTTCCCGATGAGGATAACCGCTTTAAAGCGGATACGCTGTACGGTTTGGTGCAGGACAGGCTGGACCAGATGGCCGGTCGGGACGAACCGGAACACCGGCCATTCTGGCGCCGCTGGTTGGGTCTCAGCTGATCGGAGTTGTTTAGCGTACATGTGTTCGCTAACCTGTTTGCTCCTTTAGA
>CAZWED010000521.1:0-1636 GCA_964632645.1 uncultured Ferrimonas sp.
GCCACACTCAGGTTACGGTTGAAACCCTGCTGGGCGGTGGAGCAGAAGCTGCACTCCAGGGCACAGCCCACCTGGGAGGACACGCACAGGGTGGCGCGGTCCGATTCCGGAATGTAGACGGTTTCCACTTCCTGGCCGTTGCCCACATCGATGGCAAACTTGATGGTGCCGTCGGAGGAGTGCTGGCTGGTGCTGATTTCCGGCGCAACGATGACCGCACGCTCGGCCAGTTTGGCCCGCAGCGCTTTGTTGATGTTGGTCATCTGTTCAAAGTCGTCGCAACCGAAGTGATAGATCCACTTCATCACCTGATCAGCGCGGAACGGCTTTTCGCCCAGCTCGGCAAAAAACGCGCGCATCGCTTTACGATCCAGGTTGAGCAAGTTGATTTTGTCTGTCATCGGTCGCCTCGTGAAAAAACCCGCCGAAAATGGCGCGCAATTGTACAGGCCCGGGCCCCGGTGAGTCCAGTCCGGGCGCGGTGTCACCCATTACACTAAAAGTAGCCTTCCGACGGGCAGGCAAAGTCGTGGTAAAATGCGCCCCTTTGATTCTTTGGATTGTCTTTTTGTAAGGCCCAGTCGGCAATGACACTTTTGATCATCTACGTCACAGTAGCTATCGCAGTCTCCTTTGTATGCAGCGTTTTTGAAGCGGTGCTGCTCAGTGTGACGCCCTCCTACATCGTCGGGCTGAAAGCCAAACGTCCCAAAGCGGCAGCCAACCTGTCCAAACTCAAAGAGAATGTGGAAGCGCCACTGGTGGGGATCCTGACCCTCAACACCATCGCCCACACCGCCGGTGCTGCCGGTGCCGGTGCCCAGGCCGCCGTGGTGTTCGGCAGCCAGGCGCTGGGCGTGTTCTCTGCTGTGCTCACCTTTGCCATCCTGTTCTTCTCAGAGATCATCCCCAAAACACTGGGCGCCAACTATTGGCGTTCTCTGGCCCCCTCTGTGGGCGTTGGCCTGAAGTGGATGGTGGCGGTATGCCGTCCGCTGATCTGGTTCTCCATGAAACTCACTTCCCTGATCGGCAAGGGCGAAGCGGTGCACTACATCCGTGCGGAGATGTCTGCGATGGCGGACATCGGACGCAAATCCGGTGAGCTGAATGAGCAGGAGTCCAGCATTCTGAAACAGATGCTGAAGGCCCGCTCCGTGCCGGTCAGCGCCATCATGACCCCGCGCACCGTGATCCACTCGGTCAACCAGAACATGACCCTGACCGAGTTCACCCACTTGCACGGCAAACGCCGCTTCTCCCGCATCCCGGTGTTTGAAGAGGACAGCGACGACATCGTGGGCTACATCAACCGCTCTGAAGCGCTGCTGGCCGAGAAGCACACCCCGGATGCGCCGCTGAAGTCTATTCGCCACAACATCGTTGCGGTGCCGGAGGGCGCCCGCCTGATGACCCTGTTTGAGTCCCTGCTGAAGAAGCACACCCAGATCGCCATTGTGGTGGACGAGTACGGCAGTGTGATGGGACTGGTGACCATGGAGGACATCGTGGAGTCCCTGTTGGGCCTGGAGATTGTCGACCTGAGCGACCCGGCCACCGACATGCAGCAGGTGGCCCGCAAGCTGTGGGAACACCGCCAGAAGCAGCGCAAGATCCGGATCAGCAAAGACCAGGA
>CAZWED010000522.1:0-1627 GCA_964632645.1 uncultured Ferrimonas sp.
CTTTCCAGCTCTCAGAGGTTGCCACGGTGATGTTGGCCACCGCGTTCCCATTGGGCATATAACGCACTTCGGGATCTTGCCCGAGATTACCTACCAAAATGACTTTGTTGATGCCACCGGCCATCGTTCTCTCCAACGCTTTATTCGATCCGCACAGCCTACCACATGGGCAGGCTGAACTTCACCTGAAACACTCGTCCTTCGAGCGAAAAAACACTCAGTTTTGCAGCAACGCCCGAGCCTGCTGAATGTCGAACAGATCGTCCACTTTCAGGTAGGCCGCCTGTTGCTCCGGGATAACAATCACTTCCTTGATGCCCGGCAGCGCCATCAGGGCTTCCGCCAGCTCACCGGCATGGGCACGGTCGCGTACCGGGGCCTCCAGCGTCAGGCTTCGGGCCATCTCCGGCTCCGGCATCGACCACAGGTAAACCAGCCACAACAGGATCAGCGCCGCGCACAGCGCAAACACCCCCTGCGCGCCGAGGTGCTGATACAGCACCCCGCCCAACACGCCGCCGAGAAAGGCGCCACTGAACTGGGCGGTGGAGTAAATCCCCATGGCGGACCCCTTGTCTCCGGCGGGGCTCAGGCGGGAGATCAGGCTGGGCAGGGCCGCTTCCAGATAGTTCAGGCCCACGAAAAACAGCACGGTGCCGATCGCCAGCGCGGCAATGGAGTGAACCCCAAGCGCCAGCACCGCCATCGCCGCCAGTTGCAGCACAATGGCAAACAGGAAGGGCTTACGGCTGGTTTTCTTCTTCACCCCGTACAGGATGATCGGCACCATCAACACCAGCGCCAGCACCATCGCAGGCAGATAGAGGGTCCAGTGTTCCGCCTTGTCCATCCCGGCGTCCACCAGGGCCAGAGGCAGCGCCACGAACAGTGCGGTGATCAACAGGTGCAGCACCATGATGGAGAGGTCGAGACGGCGCAGTTGCGGGTCTTTCAGCAGGGCCCACAGCCGCTCCGGCACCGCCACCAGATCCCCGGCGGGGGCTTTCTGCACGGAGTTGGGCACCATCAGATGCACCACCACCAACGCGACGATGGCCAGCACTGCGGTCAGGGCAAACAGCCCGTGCAGCCCGGTGCTTTGGGCCAGGGTGGGGCCCGCCACCAGGGCGACGGCAAAAGAGAGGCCGATAAAGGAGCCAATCACCGCCATCACCTTGGGACGCTGCTCATCCCGGGTCAGGTCCGAGGCGAGGGCCAGCACCGCCGAGGCAACCGCCCCCATGCCCTGCAGGGCACGCCCCAGGGCCACCACATAGATGGAATCGGCCACGGCCGCCACGACAGAGCCGATGGCAAAGAGGATCAAACCGAGGGTGATCACCGTTTTACGGCCAAAGCGATCCGATGCCATACCGGCGGGGATCTGCAGCAACGCCTGGGTCAGACCGTAGGCGCCGATGGCGATGCCCACCCATAACGGGGAGAAGCCCTCCAGGCTCTGCCCGTAGGTGGCAAGCACCGGCATAATCAGAAACAGGCCGAACATGCGCAGGCCGTAAACGCTGGCCAGGGAGAAGGCAGCGCGTTTTTCGATGGCATTGAGGCCCTGACTCACTGGGCGGTTCCTCATCGTGTGTTGCGGGAAATGGGCGACAGTGTATCAGAG
>CAZWED010000523.1:0-1625 GCA_964632645.1 uncultured Ferrimonas sp.
GACTCCATCCCATTCCGAGAAGGACTGACTATGAGCACTGTATTTCACCTGGCCCTGACCCAACCCATGCTGGAAGGGGCCACACTGGCCATTGTCCCTGGTGATCCGGAAAGGGTTGAACGGATCGCCAACCTGATGGAAAACCCCAAGCACCTGGCCAGCACCCGGGAGTTCACCAGTTACCTCGGGCACCTGGATGGTCACCCCGTGGTGATCTGCTCCACCGGCATCGGCGGACCTTCAACCTCCATTGCCGTTGAGGAGCTGGCTCAGTTGGGGGTTCGGACCTTCCTGCGCATCGGCACCACCGGCGCGATCCAGCCCGATATTGAGGTGGGCAGTCTGATCGTCACCACCGGTTCCGTTCGCCTGGATGGCGCCAGCGGTCATTTTGCCCCGATGGAATACCCGGCCGTGGCCAACTTTGAATGCACCCAGGCCCTGGTGGAGGCCGCCAAGTCCCAGTCGGTTGGCGTCCGCACCGGCATCACCGCCAGTTCCGACACCTTCTATCCCGGACAGGAGCGTTACGACACCTATTCCGGCCGGGTCACGCGGCGCTTCCAGGGTTCCATGGAGGAGTGGCAGGCGCTGGGCGTGCTGAACTACGAGATGGAATCCGCCACCTTGCTGACCATGTGTTCGGCACTGGGGCTTCGCGCGGGCTGTGTGGCGGGGGTGATCGTGAATCGTCACCAGCAGGAGATCCCAAGCGCCGAGCTGATGAAGCAGACGGAGCAAGTCGCCATCGCGACGGTTGTGGAGGGGGCCCGACGCTTGTTGGCCTGAGCCCAAACGCAAAAAAGGCGCCGATGGGCGCCTTTTTGGTGTCTGTTGGCCTTAAAACGCCTGAACGATCACGTACAGAAACACGCTGATCCCGCCGAATGCGGCGGCGACAATACCGTCCATGTGGTTGTTTTTCTTGCTCATGGCTTGTCCTTTTACTGCGGTGACGCCGCTGGGCGGCAGTGGCTTTCGATTATATCTGGGCCCCTGCGGGGTAAAAGGAAAACCGGTCGGGACGGTGTGGATCTTTTAACCGGATCACGCTTAGTCGAGGGCCGCCTTCAGCTCCGCTTTATGTTGCCGTGCCCAGTCGGCATTCAGCCCTCCCCAGCCCCGGATCTCATAATAGCCGTCGTTGTGACGCACCCCGTCTTCAATAAAGTGAACCTGCACACCCAGCCCCGGCAACGCCTTGAGGATGTCCTGGATGGTGCGTCTGGGCCAGCCAAGATGACCGATCAGGCTCGGCACCGAAGGCCGCTCCAACTCTTCGATGGCCAGCAACAGCAACAAGCGGCGGCAAAAGGTGGGGTTTAACATGGACGATCCTTCTCCAAGTGGTGGGCTGACACCATACCGAATTGAACCGGTTAAAAAAAGTGCGCACCGAAGTGCGCACCGGGATGATCACATTTGTCACGAACCGAACTGGATTTTGATTGGGCGCTGTTGCAGTTTCACCGCATCGGATTTGGGGATTTCAACGGTCAGTACCCCCTTCTCGTAATGCGCCCGAATCGCCTCCGGATCGCGGACAGCAAAGGGCAGGGTCAAGGTCCGTTGGTAGCTGCCAAAATGCCGTTCCGTAACGTGATAGTCCGCCTTGTTATCGGCCT
>CAZWED010000524.1:0-1623 GCA_964632645.1 uncultured Ferrimonas sp.
GGTTCGCTTCGCGAGCCGGGAGGGACTCCCCCACACAGAGAATTGGCGTCAAACCCATCTTCTGTGCCATGGCGAATTTATCCGCCACGATATCGCTGGTCTCTCCGTACATACGACGGCGTTCGGAGTGACCGATGATAACATAGTTGCAGCCGAATTCTTTAAGCATTTTACCGGAGGTTTCACCGGTATAAGCACCGAATTCATGGTGGCTCATATTCTGGCCACCCAGTCGAATCATGCAGCCGGAAAGCGTTTCCTGACTGGCTTCGTACTGCTTCTGCACGCTGTCCAGGTAGATGCTTGGCGGACAGAGGACCACTTCAACGGAATCGTCCTTAAGCTGTTGAAACTTTTCAAACAGCTCTTTCGCCAGTTGTTGACTACCATCCATTTTCCAGTTGGCAGCCACCATAGGGCGTCTCAGGGCCATATGCATCTCCTTCGAAAGCGGGCGAGATAATATCGAACTGATCTTTCAGTGACAAGAGCCTGACGTAAGATTTCCGCTCCCCGCCGCTCGTTCGCTGAAACATTATGCAATGCGGGTGAAATTCCCGCGGTTTGCGCCCGAATGACGGGAGCGGTCTCACCCGCTCCCCCCGTATCGGCCGGGGCTGGCTCAGCGATGCGCCTCAACCGCCTGCCAAACCATCAGGGCATCGCGCATGGCTGCGACATCGTGCACCCGCAGGATCTGCGCGCCCTGTTGGGCGGCCAGCAGGGATGCGGTCACGCTGCCCACGGCGCGGGCGTCCACCGGACGCCCCAGCAGGTCACCAATCATCCGCTTTCGTGACAGGCCGATCAACAGCGGCAGGCCCAAAGCTTGAAGGGGGGCCAGATCCGCCAACAGACGATAGTTGTGTTCCAGGGTTTTGCCAAAGCCAAAGCCGGGGTCCAGGATCAGGCGGGCTTTGTCGATGCCGGCGGATTCACAGGCGCTGACCCGCTCCGCCAGAAACGCGGCGACCTCGCCAAACAGGTCGTGGTATTGCGGTGCGTCCTGCATCGAGCGAGGTTGTCCCTGCATGTGCATCAGACAGACCAGGGCGTCAGTCTCTGCGGCCGCTTCCAGCGCGCCGGGCTCTCGCAGTGCCCGAACGTCGTTGATCAGATCAGCGCCGGCGGCCACGGCCTGACGCATCACTTCCGCTTTGGAGGTGTCGATGGAAATAAGCACCGACTCCCCTACCCGCTCTCGCAGGCCCCGAATCACCGGAATGGTGCGCGCCAGCTCTTCCTCCAGCGCCACATCCGCCGCCCCCGGACGGGTAGACTCACCGCCGATGTCCAGGATGGTCGCGCCCTGGCCGACCAATTCAAGGCCGTGGGCGATGGCCGCATCACACTGGTGATGGTGGCCGCCGTCGGAAAAGGAGTCAGGAGTGACATTAACGATGCCCATAATGCGGGGCTCTGACAGATCCAGCACCCGCTGACCACATTGCAACTTCATCGATTCGTGTTCCTCAAACAAAAAACCCCGCCAGGCGGGGTTTTTATCTTAGTCGGCCTTATTTGGCCGGGGCTTCATTGCCCTTGTCCGCGCTCGCGTCGCTCTTCACTGCAACCGGTTCAACCTGGCTTTCAGTGTCGTCCGCCTTGGCGCCACCTGACGGG
>CAZWED010000525.1:0-1605 GCA_964632645.1 uncultured Ferrimonas sp.
CAGCCAGAACGTCGACGTATACAACCACGACATTCTTGGCCGCTACTACCGCGCCAGCTACACCTTCCGCTTCTGAACCGAGCCGGCCCCACGTGCTGTGGGGCCGGTTTGGGGTTAGCCGGTAAAAGGAAATCACTATGTCTGATTTATCGCGTCCGGCGATGCCGGATGCCACGGTATTGCTGTGCCTGATCGCACTGCTGGCCTGGGGCCTGACCTATTGGGTGCCCGCAGGTTGGTTCCAGGTGGAGAGCGCGGGTGAGCAAGTGAAATTGGTGGCCGCCAGCTTCCAGTTAGCGCCTGCTGAGGCGGCTCCCCTGTTTCATGACGACGGCGGCGTTGGCTTGCTGAATGTGCTGTTTGAGGGACTGGTCTCCGGGTCCAAGTGGGGCAGCGCCATCGGGATTGGCGCGTTTCTGTTGGTGGTGGGGGGCGCCTTTGGCATCGTGCTGGGCACCGGCAGTCTGGACCGCGTTATCCAGGTGGTGACCGTTCATGGCCGCACCGGGCGTTACCTGCTTCCGTTGTTGTTTTTCATTTTCTCTCTGGCGGGGGCGGTGTTCGGCATGGGCGAGGAGGCGATTGCCTTCTGTCTTATCCTGGTGCCGACTCTGGTCCGTATGGGGTATGACAGCCTCAGCGCCGTGGCCTGTTGCTACTTGGCCACGCAACTGGGCTTTGCCACCAGCTGGATGAATCCGTTCAGTGTCGCGGTGGCACAGGGGATTGCCGGGTTACCATTATTAAGTGGCGCATCTTACCGGCTGGCGCTTTGGGCCGGCTTTACTCTGTTGGGGATGGCCTTCGTCTGGCGCTACGGCGAACGAATTCAGCGGATACCGTCCCATTCGCTCAGCTTCGAAATGGACGCCAGATGGCGACATGATGAGTCTGCTGCGGTTCGCGCTGCCCGTGTTACCGCGTCGGATCGTGGGATCCTGATTCTACTGGCTCTGGGCATCGGCTGGATCGGCTGGGGGGTGATGGCCCGGGGATACTATTTGCCGCAGATCGCGGCACAGTTCTTCACCATTGCCCTGGCCATCGGTGTGCTGGCCAGGCTCTATGGGCCATACCGTTGCTGGAATGACCTTTCCCATCACTTTACCGAAGGCGCCGCCGCACTGGTGCCGGCGGTGATTGTGGTGGCGTTGGCCAAAGGCGTGGTTTTGCTGCTGGGCGGGGATGACCCGGAGCAGCCCTCGGTGCTCAATACGCTGTTGTACCGGTCTGCCGAGCAGCTGGACGGACTGGGGCAAACGCCGGCGGCGGTGCTGATGTTCTGGTTTCAGTCCGCCTTCAATCTGCTGGTCTCCTCCGGATCCGGTCAGGCGGCCCTGACCATGCCCTTGATGGCACCGCTGGCGGATCTGCTCGGCCTCTCTCGCCAAGTGGCGGTGTTGGCGTTTCAGTTGGGTGATGGCCTGACCAACGTGCTGGTGCCCACGTCCGCATCGCTGGTGGGATGTCTGGCAGTAGCGCGGGTCAGTTGGGCCACCTGGCTGCGATTTATCGGGCCGTTTATGGCCGGGATGATGGGGTTGGCTACGGTAGCGGTGGTGGCCGCCAGTTGGATGGGGTACGCCTGATGATTACGATCATTCG
>CAZWED010000526.1:0-1568 GCA_964632645.1 uncultured Ferrimonas sp.
ACCACGTCGGGGTCCTGACGCAGAATGGCGCGCAGGCCGCGGGCAAAGGTCATGTCCACCTTGGTGTTCACCTGGGTCTGGCCGATCCCCTCCAGCTCGTATTCGATGGGGTCTTCCACCGTCAGGATGTTGCGATCCCGGCTGTTGATCTCGGTCAAGCCCGCGTACAGGGTGGTGGATTTACCGGAACCGGTCGGACCGGTCACCAGCAGGATGCCGTGAGGGCGGCGGATCAGGCTGTTGAACTGGTTGCGGATCCCCTCCGCCATACCCAGTTGTTCCAGGTTCAGCACCGACTGGTTTTTATCCAGCAAACGCATTACCACCCGCTCCCCGCGGGAGCTGGGCATGGTGGACACCCGCACATCCACGGCACGGCCGCCGATGCGCAGTGAGATACGGCCATCCTGGGGCACCCGCTTCTCGGCGATGTCCAGTTTGGCCATTACCTTGATGCGGGACACCAGCAGCGGGGCGATCTTGCGTTGCTGTTTGAGCACCTCCTGAAGCACACCGTCGATGCGGAAACGCACCACCAGCTCCTTCTCGTAGGTCTCAACGTGAATGTCGGACGCGCCCAGCTTGATCGACTCCGACAGCAGGGCGTTGATCAGCCGGATGATGGGCGCATCGTCGTCCGCATCCAGCAGGTCTTCGGTCTCCGGCAGTTCATCCGCCAGCGAGGCGAGATCATCGTCCTTGCCGATGTCCTCCATCAGCTGTTGCGCTTCAGAGGAGTCCTGCTGGTACAACTCGGTCAGTTTCAGGTCGAAGGCGTTGCTTTCCACGCCGTTGAGGGCCACCGGCATGCCCGCCAGGCGGCGGGCTTCCAGCAGCGCCTTGGGGCGGGCACTGGGGCTGTACCACAGCACCAGGGCGTCACCCTCCGGCACCAGCATCACACCGTGACGCCGGGCAAAGGCAAAGGGCAGCCTGGGCAGGCGGCCGGGCTGGGGAACCTCAGCCGCGTCAGTCACCTCAGGCAGTTCAGCCAGGGCGTCCTGGCGTTCCGCCTCAGTCATTCTGTTTCTCCTCAGCCGGCGTCTCGGTTGCGGATTCGCCTTTGGCCGATCCGTCCAGCGCCTTCTGCATCCACTCATTCTGATCGCGGACCGGTGTGGCCATCGACTCGCCACTCTGGTGACGCATCAGGATGTCGTGGATCTCCGGGCTCATGCCATCCGGCACCACCCACTCATCCAGAATCGGCACATCGGTATTGGGCATCAGATTGATGCCGCGATCCGCCTGTTCCAACTGCTGGGCACGGAAGTAGTTGTACTTACGACCGGCAATGCCCGCCATGCTCGGCCCATCCCGGATGATGGTGGGCTTGATGAAGATCATCAGGTTGCGCTTGGTCTTCTTCGAGCTGGTGGAACTGAACAGGTGACCAATCACCGGGATGTCGCCGAGCAGCGGCACCTTGGAGACACTCTCCTGCACGTCTTCGTTAAGCAGACCGCCCAGCACCACGGTTTCGCCGGAATCGGCCAGAACGGTGGTGGTCAGGGTGCGCTTGCCGAAGGTCACGTCCACGGCGGTCCGGCCGTTGACGTTGGAGACCT
>CAZWED010000527.1:0-1563 GCA_964632645.1 uncultured Ferrimonas sp.
CCAGGCGCTTGCCGCGGTAGATCAGGTCATCTTCGTACAGGCGAACAAACACTTCCTGAACCGCCTTGGACAGGCCCGGGTCCATGGTGAAGCGCTCGCGGTCCCAGTCCACGGAGGCGCCCATGCGGCGCAGCTGCTGGGTGATGGTGCCGCCGGATTCTTCCTTCCATTCCCACACCTTGTCGATGAAGGTTTCGCGGCCCAGCTCCTGGCGGGTGATGTTCTGTGCGGCCAGCTTGCGCTCCACCACCATCTGGGTGGCGATGCCGGCGTGGTCGGTGCCCACCTGCCACAGGGTGTTCTTGCCCTGCATCCGCTGGTAGCGGATCAGGGTGTCCATGATGGTGTCCTGGAAAGCGTGCCCCATGTGCAGGCTGCCGGTGACGTTCGGCGGCGGGATCATGATGCAGTAAGGGTCTTTACTGGTGTCACCGTGGGGCTTGAAATAACCCGCGGCTTCCCAACGCTGGTAGTGGCGCTGCTCAATCGACTGGGGGTTGTACGTCTTATCCATGGGGCCTATGACTCGTAAAAAACTTAAAACGGCTGACGGGCGAGATCCTGGGTGGTGAGGGTCACCCCCAGTTGGCGGTAATGGGCGAATCGTCTTCGCGCCTGCGCCTTGGCCTGCTCGTCAGCCGGGACAAAATCGATAATGTGGGCGAATTGTACCGCAAAATTGGGCACCTCGGGCGCGAGGTTGATCAACAACGCACGATTTACCGGCAGAGGTGCATTGGGACTGGCCCAGGCGATCTCCACCGGTGCGCCCCCCTGGGGCCCTTCGCCCACCAGATTGTGGGGAATAAAGCTGTCCGGCTCAAACTGCCACAACTGCTCATCCAGCGCTTCGGCATCGGCCTGGCTGGCACAGTAAACGTACACCCGCTGCCCTTTGCGGTAGGCGCGGGCGGCGGCCTGACAAGCGATGTCCACCGGGCCGTTCACCCTAGCGGAGTCGTTGTTATCGGGCAAGAGATAGAAAGTGGCGTTGGCCATGCTGTTCCCCACAAAAACCAAAGGCGGAGCCGTTGCTCCGCCTTGCATTGTACCGATGGCGGTGCGCCGGTCGTTACTCTTGATCCATCACACCGGCACGGTTGATCAGGAACTGAGTCAGGATCGGCACCGGACGACCGGTGGAGCCTTTGTCCTTGCCGCTGTTCCAGGCAGTACCGGCCACGTCGAGGTGGGCCCAGTGGTACTTCTTGGTAAAGCGGGACAGGAACGCGGCGGCGGTGATGGTGCCGGCCGGACGCCCCCCGATGTTGGCCATGTCGGCGAACGGGCTCTCGATCTGCTCCTGGTACTCGTCCCACAGGGGCAGGCGCCAGCAGCGGTCACCGGAGGCTTCACCGGCATTTTGCAGCTCGTGCGCCAGCGCGTTGTGGTTGGACAGCAGGCCGGAGGCGTGCTTGCCCAGGGCGATAACGCAGGCGCCGGTCAGGGTGGCGGTGTCGATCACCAGCTCCGGATCGAAACGCTCCACGTAGGTCAGCACATCGCACAGCACCAGGCGGCCTTCGGCGTCGGTGTTGAGCACTTCGATGGTCTGGCCGGACA
>CAZWED010000528.1:0-1511 GCA_964632645.1 uncultured Ferrimonas sp.
CCAGCTCAACGCCCTGTGGCTGGAACTGAGCCGCTAAACTACCCATAACGCCCACAGCCCCGCATTGGCGGGGCTGTCTGTTTACGAGAACGCCATGCAAGAACTCATCTTTGACGTCAGTGCCCAGAACATTCAGCAGTTGGTGGAGGCCTCCATGAGCCGTCCGCTGGTGCTGAACTTTTACTCATCCCAGGTTCCCGAGTGCCAGGGCGTGTCCCAGGCGCTGACCACCGAGGCGCAGCGTCGCAGCGGTCAGTTTGTGCTGGGTAACGTGAACTGCGACAGCGAACTGGAGCTGGCCCAGTACTTCCGGATCCAGGCCCTGCCCACGGTGCTGATCCTGATCCAGGGGAAACCGGTGGACGGGTTTGCCGGCCCGCAGCCGGCGGAAATGATCAGCCAGGTTCTGCAGAAGCACCTGCCCGCCGGGTGGGAACTGAAACTGCAGGAGGCGGCGCCACTGTTGGAAAGCAAAGCCTATGAACAGGCCCTGCCGATCCTGCGCGACGCGCTGGCGGAAGAAGCCAACGCCGCCACCCGCCTGGCCCTGGCCGAAGCGCTGCTGGGTCTGAAGCGGGCGGAGGAGGCGGAGACGCTGCTGGCGGAAGTGGGACTGGCGGACCAGGACAGCCGCTACCAGAGCCTGAAGTCCCAGCTGCAACTGCTGAAGGAATCGGCGGACACGCCGGAGATCCGCGCGTTGCAGGCACAGCTGGACGCGGAGCCGGACAACCAGGGGCTGGTGGTCGAGCTGGCGGTGCAACTGCACCAGGCCGGCCGCAACGAAGAGGCGCTGGAAAGCCTGTTTGCCCTTCTGCGTAAGCAGATGGATGCGGCCAATGGCGAAGCCCGCACCACCTTCCTCGACATTGTTAAGGCGTTGGGGTCGGCGGATCCGGTGGCCAGCAGCTATCGTCGTCGATTCTACGGGCTGCTGTACTAAATTCGCGGTAATCGTCGGTTTTTCCACCAAAGCCTAACGGGCCGGCTCTTCACATGGGGGGCCGGGTGTGCCAAGATCCCGACATTTCCCGAATACCCGCAAAATTTTAGAGGACAGTCGCATGCGCATTATTCTGTTGGGCGCCCCCGGTGCCGGTAAAGGCACTCAGGCCCAGTTCATCATGGAGAAATACGGGATCCCGCAAATCTCCACTGGTGACATGCTGCGTGCTGCCATCAAGGCAGGATCCCCGATGGGTCTGGAAGCCAAGAAAGTGATGGACGCCGGCCAATTGGTGTCTGACGACATCATTATCGGGCTGGTTAAAGATCGCATCGCCCAGGAAGACTGCAAAGGCGGCTTCCTGCTGGACGGTTTCCCGCGCACCATTCCCCAGGCCGACGCCATGACCGAAAACGGCATCGACGTTGACCACGTGATCGAATTTGACGTGCCGGACGAAGAGATCGTCAAGCGCATGAGCGGCCGTCGCGTGCACCCCGGTTCCGGTCGGGTTTACCACGTGGTGTTTAACCCGCCGAAGGTGGAAGGCAAGGACGACGTGACC
>CAZWED010000529.1:0-1508 GCA_964632645.1 uncultured Ferrimonas sp.
CGTCAGAACGGCATGTCTTACAGCCGTTTCATCAACGGTCTGAAGAAAGCTTCTGTTGAGATCGATCGTAAGATCCTGGCCGACATCGCTGTATTCGACAAAGTGGTATTTGCCGCTCTGGTAGAAAAAGCGAAAGAAGCTCTGGCCAAGTAAGATTGCCCTTTTGGGTAATGTACCGAACCAGTGAAGAGGGCGCCCCAGGGCGCCCTTTTTTCGTTACTAAAAAGGATTTCCCCAGGTGATCTACTCCCTTCTTTCCAAGCTGTATCAAGGCCTACAGCGGGCGCACATCCGGGCCACCGAGAACAAGTACAAGCGCCGCTACGCGCTGCACCCCAGCTTTCGCTGCAACCGGGTGAACGTCAAGTTCTACGGCAAAGGCGAGATCGTCGGTGGCGAGGGCTCCTACGTTGGTAACCAGACGGCGATTCAGGCGGTTGAGGGCCATAAGGTGACCCTTGGCTATCGTGTTCGCATCAGCCACAACGTGCGGATCTACACCAGCAGCACCCACGGCGACCAGGATTTCCTGGTGCGACCGCTGGAGGAGTATGGCGGTGATGTGACCATCGGTGACGGCGTCTGGATCGGGGCAAACGTGGTGATTCTTCCTGGCGTGAGCATCGGTGACAACGCGGTGATTGGCGCCAATTCCGTGGTCAGCAAAGACGTACCGGCCTGCGCCATCGTCGGTGGGGTCCCCGCCAAGTTGATCAAATACAAATCGCTGAAAGCGAGCGCGTAACGCGCTTCCGCCGGGCGGTTTTTGGGTTCACCAGCTATCCGGTACCACAAACCCGTATTTCTGCTGGTCGACGTCAAAGAGATGCCGGGGCCAATCCAGCGCGGCCGTTGGCTGATAGCGGGGCAGCAATCGCCAGTCCCGTCCGGCCAACCAGTCGGTTCGGGCGAGTCGGCGGTAGTGACCCGCCGGCAGTTGCGAATGGCGATGCCACTCCCCCAGTGGCGCGTCCGCGGACAGCGGCGCCGGAAGCGGCAGACCGGTGGCCGGTGGGTACAGCCTTCCCTGCAGCACGATGCGTCGTCGCGCGATCGTCCATCCTTTTTCCTGACACAGTTGCCGACCTGCTGGCTGGCTTAGCAGCGGCAGTTGATGATGCTCAAGGCGGGCCAGCTTGTCCGCCAGCCGGTCCTGCTTGCCCGGGCCGATCCAGTCCTCCAGGCCGTTACCGCAACCCAGATAGAACTTTACGGCGACCTCCCAGTGTTCCAGCGTGCCACTGGGCAGGTGACGCACGATGAAATCGGCGCTGCCAATCACCCGTCTGTCGACCTTCACCAGCACATCCCGGTCAATCACCCGGTAATCCGGATGGAGGGCAAAGGCCAGCAGCCAGAGCTGCTCGTAATAGTGACCAAGGCGGGCTGCGGGGCGAAGGCGAAGCAGGGGAGAGCCCGGTGACGTCAGCAGGGCAGGCAAACGGGGCCAGATTGGGCGGGCGAACGCGGTTAAAGTCGGCAGATCGGTGTAGGGTGGGGTGCCAACC
>CAZWED010000530.1:0-735 GCA_964632645.1 uncultured Ferrimonas sp.
CCACCCGTTGCTGACGCAGGAATTCGGTCAGGGCCAGCACAATGTCGGTGGCGGTGATGCCCGGCTGGCGCTGTCCGGTGAGTTTGACGCCGACGATCTCCGGCAGGCGCATCATGGAGGGGCGGCCCAGCATGACGGTCTCGGCTTCCAGGCCACCCACACCGATGGCGATCACGCCCAGGGCATCCACATGGGGGGTGTGGCTGTCGGTGCCAACGCAGGTATCGGGGAAGGCGATGCCATCCCGCGCCTGGATCACCGGTGACATCTTCTCCAGATTGATCTGGTGCATGATGCCGTTGCCGGCGGGGATCACGTCAACGTTCTTAAACGCGGTTTTGCACCAGTCGATAAAGTGGAAGCGGTCGGCATTACGGCGCTCCTCAATGGCGCGGTTTTTCTCAAAGGCGTCGGGATCAAAACCGGCGTGTTCCACCGCCAGGGAGTGATCCACGATCAGCTGGGTCGGCACCACCGGATTGACGGCGGCGGGGTCGCCCCCCTGCTCGGCAATGGCGTCGCGCAGGCCTGCCAGATCCACCAGAGCGGTCTGGCCGAGGATGTCATGGCATACCACACGCGCCGGGTACCAGGGGAAATCCCGGTCGCGTTTGCGTTGGATGATCTGCTCCAGGCTGGCGGTCAGGGTTGCCGGATCGCAGCGACGCACCAACTGCTCTGCCAGTACCCGGGCGGTGTAGGGCAGGGTTTCATAGGCTCCGGGCTGGATCGCCT
>CAZWED010000530.1:745-1506 GCA_964632645.1 uncultured Ferrimonas sp.
GTAGTAGTCCAGGCCGGTGCCGGGAAGGGGTTTACGGTATTCGGTGTTGTTCACAGCAGGCACCTTGTCGTTTCTGGTGCACCCCCGGCCTACCGGCCAGGGGCCAAAAAGGGGGCCATTGGGCCCCCATTCCTTATCAGGGGCGATCGTCGAGGTTCACCCATTCGGCACTGTCCGGGCCGGTGTAGTCGGCACTGGGCCGGATGATGCGGTTGTTGGCCCGCTGCTCCATTACGTGGGCGGTCCAGCCGGAAACCCGGGAGCACACGAAGATGGGGGTAAACAGCTTGGTGGGGATGCCCATAAAGTGGTACGCGCTGGTGTGGAAGAAGTCGGCGTTGCAGAACAGCTTCTTCTCGCGCCACATCACCGCCTCCACCCGCTCGGAGACGGCGTACAGGCTGGTATCACCCACCTGTTCGGCCAGCTTCTGGGACCAGGCTTTGATGATGGCGTTGCGGGGGTCGGATTCGCGGTAGATGGCGTGGCCAAAACCCATGATCTTCTCTTTGCGCTCCAGCATGCCCATGATTGCGGCTTCCGCTTCGTCGGCGGATTGCCACTGCTCGATCATGTCCATCGCCGCTTCGTTGGCGCCGCCGTGCAGCGGGCCGCGCAGGGAGCCGATGGCGCCGGTAACGCAGCTGTGGATGTCGGACAGGGTGGAGGCGCACACGCGGGCGGTGAAGGTGGAGGCGTTAAACTCATGCTCGGCGTAGAGGATGAGGGAGGTGTGCATGGCTCGCACCCAGGAGTGGCGC